>JADGCU010000003.1:8017-43679 GCA_015228785.1 Candidatus Omnitrophota bacterium | reverse complement strand
GGTCATGTATTATCTCGATGATCTTCTGCAGCATCACAGCAATGGACTTCTTCCGGAAGCCAAGTTGTTTATCTCTTCTTACCTTCAGGCCTATCGGATTACGGGCGAGACAACCATGTCTATTTGTATTTCGCTTTGGCATGGGCAGAAGAAATATCCGGATGCTCCGTTGGGACGTGGGTGGTTGAGGACAAAGGTAACCCAGTTCTTCGATGAATTTCTTGCTGTTAATCCGCGCCTTAAGGGTGAAATTATTTTTGTTAATGATGGGGACGATTCACAGGAGAATTTGCCGATGACCGCGGATGTCATTCGTGGGCTCTTAGAGGCGGATGAGGGATATAAGAATATCCGTCAGAACATTCATCTTTTGAAACTTTCTTCAACGGATAAGAAAGCACTTGGTTCTCAGAAACATGGGGCGCTGGCTGTTGGCATGCGCTATGCCGTGGATCGCGGGCGCAATGTTGTGATGTATAGCGATGGGGATCCGTCCGCGCATCTGGCCTTGAGCGGTCTTTTGGTGGGGCCTATCGTGCGGGCTGAAACAGAGGTGACCGTTGGCTCGATTCGGCATGAAGACGCGGTGGTTACCAATCGTAAGGCATTGCGTAGTATGGGAACACCCGTTTATGTGGGATTTGTAAAAACGATCTTGGGTCATGCGGTTGAGGGGATCAGGGATATGCAACGGTCCTTCAAGGCATTTAATGGCAGGGCGTTGTCAGGCATTTTGCCGGTTAGCGTTTCATCCCTCAAGCAAGATGGAACAGCAACGGTCATCCATGAGCCTGACTTTGTATATGATTTCTCCGCCGATGCAGAGTGGGTCGGCCGTGCCAAGGCTTTGGGGTGTCGCGTCATGGAAGTGCCGATCGTATGGGTGGATGCGCCGGAGACCTCCACGATCCGTTTCGGGAAGAGCGCGCGGACCATGGTCCAATCTTTGTTCAGGGTTCGCAAGGATCTCGAATTGTTTAAGAGACGGTTGTCTGCTACGGATCAATTTATGGTCAATGCTGCACCGCGTGTGATCGTTGCTTCAGACATGGATTTGACGTTGTTGAATTCTGATAAGGATTTTTCCGAAACCTTGGATGATCGGTCGTCTTTGAAAGAGGTGATTGGCCGTCTCTTACAAAAACGAATGCTTTTGGCTCTTATTTCCGGGAGCTCGATGGAGGATGAGCCGAGAAAGACAGGCATGAAGACGCGTTTCGTGAACGCGGTTAGCTTGCCTTTACGTAAGAATTTCTTGGCCATGGCAAGTGATGGAGGGGATTCATATAGATTTTCGGATGCGGGTCTGCCGCAACCTTTGGATATCGGCTGTCGGTTGAGTCATAAGGAAACGCTGGTTGCCCAGTCGATCCTGGAAGAGGCCAAGGCCCGGTATCTCGAGCGTGTGGCCCATTCCCAGGAGGAGTATCGCAGGGTTTATGACAAATTTGATTTTACGAAGTATGGTCTTCCGTCGGTTGTTGTCAAGGGTGGCTGGATGGATGGGAGTTCCGGAAAAGTCACCCTGTCCTGGATCCCGACCGTAAAAGGGATATCAGGAAAAAATACGGATCCTTTGGCCCAGAAGATCCGCCATGGCCAGGTCCCGGATGAGCGGCATCAGATCATGGAGATCGCAGGCAAGTTAGCTCTGGAACGTCAGATCAATATTCCTGTGGGGATCTCCGGTGCCGGGACGGTTGAGATCAAGCGCGCAAGTAAGCGTCTAGCTTTGCAGAATTTGTCTGCTGCGTGGCCGGGTGTTCCTGTGATGTATCTGGGAGACAGTTTTGATCCAGAGGGCAATGACTATTCTGTTGTTGGTCTGCGCCATGTGATCATTATTAATGTAGGGGAGCCTGTTAGTGAACCTGGAGTCCTGACGATCGGGGGGGGCGTTAAGTCTGGAGAAGAGATCCTTCGAATGGTCGATAGTCTGCTTGCCGAAGATAATACGCGTTTCGACAAACAGGCTTTCTTAAAGAAATTTGCAGTACGCATGTTTAATCCATCTGCGGAGACGTTAGATGTGCCGCAACAGAAAAAGACGCCTGAAGGAAAGCCTCTTTATATGCACCCTGTCACCGTTGCTGCCTCTTTTGCCATGACACTGGTTAGCGTTGACCCGTCGGGTGTAGCGACAACAGGCGCCTTGTTGCTGGCTGCTGTTCTGATGGGTGCCCTGGTCTGGGGCGTTGTTAAGTCGATGCGTAAGACGGCTTCTCAAGATAAGCAGCCTACGCGTACTTCGCTTTTGGGTCGGTTTTGGGGTATTCTTATTCCTTCGCGCGTGACGAGAATAAAGCTTGGGTCTTCCAGAAAGATCCGCGTGGCCATTTCCTGGTTTTTACAATGTATTTTACACGCAGGATCATCTTGGTCTGCCAGGATCATCGGGTCTATTCAGAAAAGGCTGTGGCCGCATGCGACACCGATCCGGTTTGTTTCCTATAATACAGTCGTTGCTTTGGCCCGCCATGTACCGAGGGAGGTCTTATCATCCATCCTTTTTGATTTGGCAGATATGTTACGCCGTGTGACACTCGAAATCTTCCTTCCTAATCAAGGAGCTAATAGCCACAGGAATCGTTTTGTTGTTTGGAAGACCTTGCTGATGACCCGTTGTTTGCCCGTGATGATCGGCTCTGGACGGCGGGCTTTGTGGAGTCATCGGTGGTTTTCCAATAAAGCAGCATGCGTGAAGTGTCTTGTTGAGAAAGCAGGCTGTGACGAGGAACGGGCCATGATGTTTGCGAGCATGCTTGAGGGGATGGCACATGCGACCAGTGACTTTGATGCGGCAAATCAGGTGAGCAAAGCTTATTTTAGGTATGCTTCTAAAGTGTTCCCCAAGGCGCCTTGGGAGCCGATCGGGAGCTCTCTTGGAATGCAGTTGAATAAAAATAGGAAGCAGGTCCGCGCCTGGCTTCTGGAGCGTCAGACACCTGAGACCCTTGTGGGTATGAGCTTTGATGAGTTTGTCAGTTTAGTTAGAGCGTTTCTCAGTTCTCGTGCTGAGATCAAAGCCATCGATATTGATGATAGTCTTCTCGCAGGTCTTTTTGAGCTCACGAAGGATGCGCCGATGGCTTCCCTCTGTGATGAGCTGGTGCGATTGATGGATGTGGCAAGAAGTACTCAGCGGGTTTTGGCAGAACATGTTGTGGAAGGATTGACCAATGCCGGGATGCAGGAGCGCGTGCCTACGTCTCTTCAGATTTTCTTTGATAAGACGCTTCCGATGGCCATGAGAATGAAAGACAGGACGCTCGGGGTCAATTATGCCGAATACGCTTTGTGCGTTGCTCAGAATGAGGATTTGATTGAGACAAGTTATTTTGATGAGATCTATACCGTTCTTTTAGAAACAGAACAAGTTTCTGGATCTTGTGCCCGTCTTGCGGCTGCTGCGGCACCAGACACGGTTGTGGGGGACAAGTATTTTCGGGTACGTGCTTATGCGGAGCCGGTTAAGACTGATGAAGAGCGTGTTCTCTTAGAGGAACGGTTGGTCAAGATGGTGGCTGAGCATGGGGCGGTGGATATTGTTTTTGATAAGACTGTCTTCGTTGAAGGGTTAAGGCGGCGGCTGTTGATGACCATTCGAAAGATCGAGGCCGGTATCCCTATGGAAAAGGTTCTGTTGGAGGCGGCATCACGGTTTGCCGTTGCCAAGGTGCAGGGCCTTGAAGGTAAGCTGGATAAGGAGCTTAAGAAATTACAAAGCGCTGTTCATATCATGGCCGGGAAAGAAAAGATTGATGCGGTTAATGAGTATCTTCGTAGGCATCAGACGGCCATGGAGCGGTTCTTTGAGGGCATTGAATTGAAGGATGATTCTTCTCTGAGTTTTGTGCGTCAGGGTCCATTAGCCAGGCGCCATAAGATGTCTGAAGTCAGCATGGATGGCCACATCAGGATTTTTGTCCGTTTACGTTGGTTTGCGTTCCATTATATGGGAGAGGTTGTGGCTCGTGTCGCCGCAGCATTGGCTAAGTATCGTTTCTTCCAGAAGCTCATTGATGAGCAGGCGATCGTGTATGGCATGGCAAACCGTTTGATGCTTGAGCCAACGGCACATGATCTTTTGACCAAGACGTTTTCAAGAAATGGAAGCCAGGCCCCGCAACAGCGCGCATCGGATCTATTGTTGAATATGCCTGTCGAGGAGGTTCAGGGGCTCTATAACTTGGCAGTTTTGGAAGATCTTCAGAAACAGCATTGGGGCTCTTCTTATTCTGGTGTGGGCTTGAATGTTGAGGGACAATCTCAGTGGCTTTTGTTGAACCATCATCAAATAGAGATGAGAATCAGGGATTTTCTGGGTAAGAAGCCTAATGAGATCGCCGCGGTCTTTATGATCCGTTCGACCATCGGCGGGCGTGCGATCTTTGGCGTTTTTGAGACGGATTCACCCCAGAATAAGATTTTTTACCATTTGAGAGGGTTTTTTGAATGTAATCAGGGAAAAATCACAGGCGTTGGTTTTCAGGGGGCAGACACGCGTGATATGGATCTTTTTATGAGATATCACGGTTGGGGGAGAGGCAATTATTCGGAAATGGATGCCAAGGGGTTAACGCATAATGCCATTATCATGGCGGCTCGACGTTTTATTGAGATCTATGAAATGACACATTCTCGTGATTTGTTCGATCCGCATATGACAGCTGCGATCATGTATAGAGATGCGCATGGAAATTCCTGTTCCGAGTTTACGCGTCTTATTGATCTGGCCCGTTCGCCGATGTATCGCAAGTATGCTGTTCCGCGGGACAACCATCCTGATGAAGTGCCGCAGACCGCTGTTAGCGCGCTCGGTGAGGTTATTTATTGGTACAACTATTTGAAAACGAAGCAGCGGTTTCATATGTTATGGCGTCCTAGTGATTGGCGCTATATTCATTTGGTTGAGTCGCTTAAAAGTCAGAATGCGAGAGGGCAGTCTTATCATGAGGAGTTAATGGAGCACTTTCCGCTTAAGAGTCTCGAGGAACTTAAAGGAATCCGGCTGGCTCAGGATCCACGATTCCCGGCGGCGAAACGGCTGGGGGATATTCTTAGCAAGCGCAGGTCTTTTATAAATAATTTCTTTGCGGTCCGGTTTTTGTTCCGTCGTCAGATCAAGCGTTGGAATGATTTTAATCCATCTGTAAGGGCGGGAGAGAGCAAGACAGCTGACAGGTCTCCTGTTTCTGGCGGGGAGCCCACGACAACATCGGAGAAAAATGCAGGTCCTGAATCAGGGATCCTCCGTGTAGGGAAGTTGCCTTTTGTATTTCTGGCGAGCCTGGGTTTATGGGGCACTCCGAACAGATTGCCAGCTCAGGAGAAGGTGAGCTTGCCGGTTGTCGTGTCTACGACGAATGCTTCGTCCGAATCTGTCAGCCCGCGTGCTCCACCGGCAGAAGCAGCTCTCACCGTGAAATATGAGATTGCCCCGAGTGATGCGGCATCTCTGGTTCGGGTGGGGCATGATAATATCCGTTTCGAGAAGGATGTGAATACCTGGATTCAGAGAGCCAATCAGGATCCCCAGTCTTTCTCCGCTCAGGCCTACGGAGAATTCCTCAAGCTTTATAATTCCACATATCGTACGAATCGGGCTGAGATATTCTTTGCTGATATTGTCCGGGTTCTTCATGAGCCTTCTGTCCGTGAGAAATACAGCAAGAGCTGGCCCGCTATTGAGATCCAGGCGGCCCGGTGGCTGAGAGACGTGATCAGTCTTTCCATCGGATATTCTGATGTTGCGGCGCGGCTCATGGGGGATGTGGTTACAGAAAAGAAGGGCGAATGTTTTGCTGTTTCTCGCTTGTTCGTTATTCTTTCAAGAGCATGCGGTCTCAATGCCGGTGTTGTTGTTTGCGACATGACAAAGCCAGATGGTAGTTTGCAGAAACATGCGGTCGCGATCGTGACGCTTCAGGACAAGACGTTTGCGGTCATTGATGTTGTGAACTCTTCCAAGGAGTTTCCTTTCTGCGTAAGTTCAACGGAGGAGGGATTTGCCTCTTTCATTGAAGCCCTTTATCCGAATTTCATCGTCTGCGATAAAGAGGGAAAGCGCCAGGAACTTTCAGCCCGTGATTTTACAAAAGATGCGAAGGCCTCGTTCTATCCTTTTAATGCGAGGGAGCTGGAGAACGAGATCCAGGCCATGGTGGCCTTACAGAAACAGCTTGAGGCGTCCCGTGTCAAGATCGAGCGCGATCAGAAAGAACTGGAGACCTTAAAGGATACTATCGAGAAGAACAAACAAGAAATGCGCATGATTGTTGCTGGTTTCTTTGCTTTTCTTGTCGGTGTTCTTACGTGGTTTATATATTCACGCAAAAAGAGGCAGGATGTCTTAGGAAAAGCTGTATTAAAGGCGCAAAGGAATCAAGGTATTACTAATGAGCCACAGCCCGTCGGCTTAAAGAAGGAATGGTGGGTTGTTTCATGGCTTAATGCGCATGTTGATCAGATTTGGTGGGCTGGGCTTGTTGGGATTATTGTGAGCGCTCTGACGTTTCTGGTTACTTATCAAGGTCCATGGCTCGCGATGGTCAAGCCGGTTTCCTTTGTTATTTTTCTTTCCTGGGTTCTTGTTGCGGTTTGTGGTCTTGTGGGAGTGATTAAGAATCGTGTCCTGAAGTTTGTCGTTGCCCTGCCGTTGACCTTGGCTGCTTTTGTTGGGTTTTGTTATGTTGATGGCAGTCTTAGTTCGCTGACCAACAACCTGGGGCAGACGAGTCTTTTGGTTCTTATCTTTGGGGTGAGGAATTTTCTCGCGATCCTCTGGCTTCAGTATCTTAAGACGAAAAAGATCGCTGAGAGCATGCGGTACGCGTTTTATTGGGCTGCCGCGACCGCCATGATGCAGGGGTACTTTACCAACGCGGTTTATATTCCGCTGATGAAAGATCATTTTGCTGGTGTTTGGGATCGGCTGACCTTCTCATTAGGCGCTTTGGAATATGTGACGTGTATCCCCTTAGGCGTCGCTGTAGGTGCTGTATTCGCCCAGGGGTTCAATATTTTAAAGAATATTCGGGAGTCTCTGAAGAAGTCATTGAAGCTGTCTCCGCTTACTTTCCTTTATTGGTTCCCTTGTAACGTGGTGATCTGGGGGCTTGTGGCTGCCAAGGTTATTGAGAGCGTGGTCGTTGTGGCGGCGTTATTTAATATCGCGGGCTTCTTCTGGTGGACGATCCTGAAACCCTATGTAGAGAAGAATTTTAAGAATGATACCGTTACATCTCGGCGCATTGATATGGGGCCGTATCAAGAGGTTCGTTTTAGCGTCAAGCCTCAAGCCGGTCTTTCCGCAGAGGAACAGTTTGTCAATTGCCTGAAACAGGTCCGTTCGGCCGCTGGGAGATCGGCTTTCATGATCGAGGCAACGGTTCTTGTTCGCGCTCTTACCAATCAGGAGTTTGCCGAGCGCAGGGCTGCGTTACAGCGCGAGTGGGATAGATTGTTTGCCGGTCGCGCTCCGCCCGTCACTTTTGTGGCGCAACCGCCGCTGAACGGCAGTGATGTGTCTCTCGAGTGCATGTTCATCAAGGTGAAGAGAAATAGGAAGAATGATGTTCGCATTGAATATAAACAGTTGGATGGTTTCCGTTATGTGGTTGTTAGTTACGACGGGTTGCGCTGGGTCCATGCGGGTGGTCTTACGGTTGATGGTCAGGGAGATATTGAAAAACAGGCTGAAGGCGCTCTTGCTGCGGGCGCGAAGATCTTGGCTGCTGAAGGACTTGATTACGCCAAGGTTGTTCGCCAGTGGAATTATATTGAGAAAATCGTTGGTTATAACGAGGCCGGTCGTCAGCACTATCAGGTTTTTAATGATCATCGTAGTAAAGCCTATAAGGGTTTGGATTGGGCCCATAGTTATCCTGCCGCTACCGGTATTGGTATGTTGTGCGGTGGCGTTGTCCTTAAGTTGACAGCCCTCGATGTCGGCAGCAGAAAAGATATCATTATCGTTCCTATCAAGAACATGCTTCAGGTGAATGCTCATGAATATGCTGTCAAGCTTCTCGAGGGCAAAGCGATTGAGGGTGTTAAACAAAAAGTAGCGCCTCAATTTGAGCGCGCCAAGGTCGTTCTTATTAAAGATGGTTCTGTGTGGCGGGTGACTGTTTATGTTTCTGGAACCGCATCCATTCGTGGGGAGAGCACACAATTTGCTGGTATTACCGAAGGGCTTTCTCTTGATCTGAGAAAGAAGTTCCTTGCTCTCGCGCCCGGCAGAATGAAAGGGCAGTTTATCGGATTTAATGAAGCTCGCGAGATCTTGAAAAAAGATCCTGAGCTTTTCGAAGCTGCTCAGAAGATGTTCGTGGTTAAAGACGAGGGCGCTTTGTTCGGCAAGGGAAAACTCTGGAGTATCGTGAGCAAGATCGAGAATGCTTTTGAGCTGCCGGAGGGTTCTGTGTCATTCTTGGATGCGCAGGCGACCGATGACGATGGCCTTGGGCCCAATGCCCGTCTTCAGACGGAAATGACGGTTGATAACATTGAATATTTGATCTCCGAGAAGAATTTGATGCACGAGAGAAATATTGGAAAGGTCATTCGTGGCCATGTAGGGGCGAAGTTAACAGACCTTATCCGCGCTCGGACATTCGTAAAGGTGGAACATGAAAAGCCGCAGGTTGTGGGCGTCTGCGACAGCAGGCTTGTCGGGGTTCCGCATATTCCTGTGTGGGCTGATGTGTGCCGTCCTGATCTGTCTATGGAGACGGAAGCGGATGGATTTGTTGTTATTCCGGCGTCAGATATCATGATCCTGGCTCCACAGGCTTCGGAGTTGCCGCTGATGACGCAGTCCGGTTCTTCCCGTTCCGGGAGGTCCATGATAAAAACCATTTTCGTCCTAGGGGCTATCAACGCGGTATTTGCCGCTTTCATGGTTCTTTTCAATGGAGGGATCTTTGCCGGGCTCTTTGGGGTCAGCGTTCTGTATTCTTTGATATATGGATGCTGGAAGTCCCTTATGGGAGATGGGCGTCAGGGGGAAGGAAAGACAACGTGTAATCTTTTTAGGCTTTTATGGAGGCTTCATTTTGATGAGAAGATGGGGCTTGCGGGGAAGACTGATAAGAAACCGTTGGCCATGATCCCGGGTTGGGAGAGGATTGTGATTCAGATTTTATCGTGGGCCATGTATCCTCTCGCTTTGGCAGGCGCGGTCATGGGCTTGAAGGCGGGATTTCTTGCCGCTGTCCTCGGATTTTTGATCCCTGTGCTGGTTGTCACCGCGATTGCCTATCCCATTATCCGTCGCAAGGCTATCGAGGAAGAGATTTTACGTGAGACGTTGACCTCTGAGCAATTTGTGCGCCGTCATCAGAAGCAGAGGTATATTCGTAAAGAATACATGGCCCTTTCGACATTCGCGGTCCAGACAGACCCAAGAACCACGCCTCGCGAGGTCCGCATCCGTAAGCATATTGTGAATAACTTGAAGTGGTTTTTTCTTCATCTCGGCTGGTTGGCCATGACGGATGACAAGAGATTTTCTTCTGCCCTTGCGGCGCTGATCGACAAAGAAGGGACAATGGTTGTTCAGTTGGCCAGAGCAGACACGCGTGAGGCGCAGCTTCTTCTGAGGAACCTGTTCTTGGCAAGTTCACGGAACGATCTCGAGTTAACGCGAGCGCTTTCTCTGGAAGAATATCTGGCGCTATTATCTTCCGCCTTGTCTGTTGCCCTTAGACGGCCGGATGCTGATAAGATCGCGGATTATCTGGATGAGTTTTTAGCAACAGAGGCAGTCCTCATCAGTCCGGAAGCGAAAATATTCCTCACTTCTTACCTTTCTGTCTACAGGGTCAAATCACCGATCAAGTTCGCTTATTGCTCATCTTTGTTCGGTGGCCAGAGTAAATATCCGCCGTTGCCCTTTGGCAAAGACTGGTTGAATAAGAATACCAGCCGTCTTTTTAGAGAACTTTTATCTGTGAATCCTAAAGTCCAGGGTTTTATGGTTCTGGTCAATGACGGCGATGATACGGCGGCCAAGGGTTCACTTGGGAGAAAGACCGTGGATGTGGTGAGGGGTCTCTTGAAAGATTATCGTTATCATGATCTGAGAGACAGGATCGTGACTTTAGAATTATCGCAGGCAGATAAGTGTGCCATGAATTCGGTCAAGCACGGAGCATTGGCTTGTGCGATGCGCTATGCGGTGGATTACCTTGGGGCCGATGTGGTCATGTATGCTGACGGAGATATGGATGCGCGTCAGGCCGGGGTTCTGATAGGTCAGATCGCGAATGAGGGCCATGATGTGGCGGTTGGCTCGACCAAGGTCGATGGGGCGGTCACGGCCAATCGTCGCGCGATCCGCAAGGCAGGGACATTTCTTTATAACGCGTATATTCGGCTTCTTCTTCCTCAGGTTTACAGGACCAGGGATTTTCAGCGCGCGTTCAAGGGCTTTTCCGCGAGGATGCTGAAAGAGATCCTGCCGGTCAGGATCAATTCTGTCAGTGAGAACGGGAAAATGAATATCAGTTTTGACCGGAATTTTATTTATGATTTTACAGGGGATGTGGAATGGATAGGCCGGGCTCAGATCGCGGGTTATAAATCCGTCGAGACGCCGATCGTCTGGATCGATTCTCCGGAAACATCCATGGTGAGTTTCCGTAAACATACGCTTCCTCAGTGGAAGAGTCCCTGGCGCGTCCGCAACAACCAGCAGAAGTTTGGTCAGTCGAGCCAGGGGCCGTTGGGGTTGTACCCGTGGAAGATCGGCGAGTTGAGCTGGGCGATTTTACAGGGCGATACTGAGGAGTTTATAAGAAGGCAGGCCCGTCGTGAGGAGATCGAACTTAAGCTTTATAACGGGATCCGTGGGGCGCCGTTCTGGTTTGCGCTGAAGCACATTATCTGCATCAGGATCGTGATGAAAGATGATGATCCATTGCCCCGTTTAGGGATCGCGACGTGGAAAGAACTCTCAGCCCTTTATAATTTGGCCCGCGAGAATAAAGAAAGAAATCTTGTAGATGCTATCAATGAGCATGTGAAATGGAACATGGCTCGTTTGGTTTCCGGGGGCGCTCTTGCCATGACCTTAGGAAATAGTGAAGGTTCTCTCTGGGCAGAAGGACTGAAGCGCTCGCTGGCTTATCTGGCTCAGTGTGCCGAGGCGCAGGCCCGGCGGGGGCAGGATGATACGATTTTTACAGGCAAGATTCATGAGGCACGTTTGGTTTCGGTCGCGTATTTAACAGATGCGCGCCATGTGGATATCGTTCGTAAATGGGGTAGAAGGGTTTCGTTCCTGAGCGGAGCGTTTGCTCGGGGTGATGTTCCTGTTCAGGAACATACAGGGATTAAGATTATTATTTCTCGTGAAGGCCTAATCAAGATGGATGACGGAACGCATCGTCTAGCTACGCTCAAACGACTCAAGGTGCCGTCCGTTATGGCGCATCTTGTCTGGGAGAGCGCAGACGTGAAGGCGGCACGAGAGACGGATCTGGGCCATGACGGTCTTTTTAGAAATGACCTCACGTGTGTGAAGTGGGAGGCTCATGAGCTGGGAGCGCAGAGCATACGTTGCGGAGTGTTGCTTTATTCAGGGGAGAGGTTGATGGGGCGTCTTCATATGATGGTCGATCCGAAGGCGCTCGTGATCTACTCGTGTTTTGATCTGAAGAGTTTTAATCCCCGTCATGGCATTGGCCGCAGGCTTATTATTTCAGGCGTTGATCGTGCTTATGAGGAAGCGCGTCGTCGCGGGATGTCACCGGAGTCGGTTTTTGTTTATTATACTTTGGGGCCTGATGAAACACAAAAGATCGCAGAGCCTGTTGAGGGGCTTGTGGCGAGCCTTGGGTTTAGAAAACTCCTTGCCAATGATCCTTTATCTCCTGTATTTACCCGCGGGGCTACGGTCTGGGCTAGTGGTATTAAAGATCTTCTGAAAACACATTCGAGTTTGAAAGCAGAGATGGCGGCTCTTCCTGTCAGGCGATTTTCTTCCATAGGACCGGTGGTTCATTGTATGCCGTTCTGGAAAGAGCTGTTCCCTCGACTATCTCAGCGGCAGCTGGAGAGGGGCATTGCTCCGATTTATGAGGAAACGGGTATCGGCGCGCTTCATTATGCGCTGGCTAAACTTGTTGATGCGCGGATTGGATTTAAGGACAAGGGAACGGCTCTGAAGCTTTCCTGGCGCATGCTGCGGGCCAGTCGCGTGGCGCTGATCATCCCTGTCGTTCTGGCACTTCCTTATATTTCTTCTTTTGGTCTTGTTGCTCAGATTTTATTCGCGGCGTGTGTCGCTGGCCTGGCATTCGTTAATGGGCGCACACATTTAGATTTACATGCGCCTCAGACTAAGTCGCAGCGCGCAGATCGCGCCTGTGGTATTAGCCTGATCATGCTGGCAGCACTTGTGGGGGCGGCATGGGGTGCGGTGCCTGCGTTTGCCGCTGCAATCGGAATGCATACATTATGGAATTTTGTTGTGCCTTCGCGTTTTACTCTGAGTGTTCCGCAGAAACCTGCGGAGTCGAAGAAAAAGGCGCTCAGGCGTCTTGTGAAGGACATGAAGCGTTTTCTTCGTCAGAAATCGGATTTCCTGATCTTGGCGAGACAATTGAAACCGCTTATCCGTTCAGGCCGCACACCGATCACCCCGGATCATTATAGGAAACTTCTTGTTGATGTCCGTGGTGGCCGATTACGCCTTAAAGGTCAGAAGAATGATGTGGTGGCGGTTGGCCTGGATGATCGCGAAGAACATCTGGGAAGTTTGGATGTGGCAGTGACACAACTGGTCTTCTTGAAGGATGGCCGGTATGTGGATGCGGACAATAAAGATGAACGCAAGAAAGGGCAGATGCTCTTGTGCCGGGCTGCCAAGGTTTTCGTGCAGATGCCGGAGACCGGGAAGATTGCACTTATGCGCGGGAGCAATGGCAAGCTTAAGTTATTCGGTGGACGGCTGGAGAGTTCTCGTTATCAGGTTGATCCTTATAAGGCAGCGGCTCGGGCTGAGGTATCTCAAGAGACGGGCCTGGCCTTCCGTAAGGGGAAGCCCGGGCGGCATGTTCTGGAGGGTACTTTTCAGCGGATCGGGACAGGATTCTTTGATGATGGCCGCAAATGGGAGCCGCACCGGAGCGCGGCTTTCCTTTATACGCCGTCGTTATTGGAAGCCAGGCATATCCTTGAATTTAAGGGCTCGCTTGATAAGGCAAGCGGTCGGGATCGTAAGGCTTTCGAAAAATCCCTGCGCCGTCTGCGCAAGCAGGGTCAAGGAGATGGAGAGGTCTTTGAGATTGTGTTTGTGGATCCGCAGGATCTTCTTGTTGAGGATGTTTTAGAGAGCCTTAATCCGTCTTCATCGCTGGAGAGGCTTCTCGGCTGTCCGGAGGTCAGGGCTTTCTGTGAGGGGCTGAGTTCTTTAAAGACAAGGCCGTCTGAGGGTGTGGAAAAGGTGGTCCCTGCCCCGGTTTACGAAAGGGAGGAAGGATCGCGGCAGGGGATGGTTGACCAGCGGGGCAAGGCAGATATGCTTTCTTCGGTTGCTTCGCCATCTTTAGAGTCTCAGGTGAGTGAGAGGGCTTTTTCCCGTCATGAGGCGGTCGGCGTCCTGGATTCCGGGAGCGGCGGGCTTGATTCGGCGCGAGTGTTGCATGAGGCGGGATATAGGGTGGTTTATTTGGGGGATATCGAAAATCTGCCGTATGGGTCCCACGGCAGAGAAGAAGTTCAGAAATGGGTTGAAAAGTGTGTGGCCTTCTTGAAAGGAATGGGGGCCCAGCGGATCTTTTGTGCCTGTAATACGATGGCTGTGAATGTGGACTGGGACCTTATTAAAGAACGCCAGGGCATGAGCACGGCTAATATTGCCCTTGAGATGGTGGCGCATGTTGCTTATCTTAAGACGAGTGGTTTTCCTGCGAGTAAGATCATTCTCGCAGCCACACCAGCAACGATCAGGTCCGGATATTATCAGAAAGAACTTGGATCGCAATACGAAGTGTACCCGTTGGTATTCTCGCGGCTGGCACAGCTTATTGAAGAGGGCCAGATCGTTCAGGCTGAGCATGAGATGTCGACGATGCTTCAAGCCATTCCAGAGATCAAGACATACGATACGCTTCTTTTGGGCTGCACCCATTATCCGGTCTTGAAGGAATTCTTGAAGGCAAACTTTCCGTGGCTCAGGATCGTTGATCCGGTTGAGTATCTTGAGGAGAGTTTGCATCTTGTCCCCAAGGTAGGTCTCAATGGAGAAGGCTCGCGTCGTGCCCCTCCCGTATTTTATACGACAAAGAGTAATCCCGTCTTTAATTATCGCGTTCAGTCGATGTTTCCTGAAGCAAGAATTTCTTTGGTTGATGATATTCATTATGCAGGCCCCAGCTTGGCGGCTTTGCCAAGTCGGCTTGTCGAAAGAATGGAGGGGTTGCCGCAGCGGGGAAGGATGGTGCGTCGGAATCAAAACAGGAGGAGTGAGTGGAAAGCGTATCCTCAGGATGAAGAGGCCCAGAGGCTTAAGCAGTTTGCACGCGTTCGTGTTGAGCGTAGTGTCCCGATTGAAGGCCTGGGGGTTATCTCAAGCCGCGGGCATGTGTATGCACCTTCACCGATGTTGACCCAGATTGTAACTAGTCGATTGGGCAATGATCTGTCAGGTGAGGTCGGGCTTGATGTGGGAACAGGCTCTGGAGTTTTGGGATTGATGATGCTTAAGAGAAATGCCAGTCGCGTTGTATTTACGGATGTTAAAGAGCAGGCCTTGGAGTGCGTCCGAGAAAATGTGGCGAACCTGGGTCTTGATGCTGATTCCAAGCGTTTTGACTGTGTCCGGACGGATCTTTTTACTGGTCTTGGAGAAGAGAAGTTTACGACGGTCGTTTTTACGCCCTCTCCTGTTGATGGGTATGATGCGTCAGCCGGAGAGCTCGCTACACGCTACACATATCTTGGACATGTGAAAGAATTCTTTAGGTTTGCGGGTGCGTATTTGGCTCCCTCATCTCGGATTATTTTTCGTCATACGGTGTTCCCCCAGATTCAAAAGTCAGTTGAAACATCTCAGCGGATTGAGCGGTTACTCCTTGATTTCTCCCGTCGGGAAGGATTTGCCATTACGAAGTCTTCTCGTCCGTTGGTTCGCAGGATCCGCTCGCCATTCCTTTCTAATTCTTCAGAAAGCGCTCTTGTTGAGGAGCATAGTTATGTGTATGTGTTTCAGCGGCAGAATTGTTCGTCTTCTGTCAATGAGAAGACCCTGGGCATGATCGGCGTGAAGGCGAAGATGGGCAGGGCCTCTCGAGAGCTGACCCGTGCGGGGCATCAAGCCTGGTGGCGTGAGGAAATTCTGTTCTCTGGACCGATCATATTGATGGCATTGGGCGCCTTATTTTGGGGTTTGTCTCCGTTGTTTGCTGTCGGGGCATGGGTTGCCTCAGGAGTTGTTTATGGGCTTTCGCATAAACGTTTGTACGAGTGGCATTATGACAAGTCGGGAACACCGTATGTGGTGAAGGTGGGTCATGCGCGTTTTTATCATCAGGTTCAATTTATGATGCTAGGTCTGGCGTGGCGTGCGGCGCTTGCGTTGAGCGCAGTTGTTAACGGAGGGATTTCTCTTATTGCTTTGGCAGCGGCTGTTGCGGCTTTGGGGCATGGGATCAAGAACAGGCCTAGCGGGGACATGGCACAAGGGAAAGCACAGCGTCTTGGCATGACGGGTTTTCGTTTTCCCGTGAAGGTCAAGGTTCTTGCACAGGTTGGGGCATTGTTTATGGGGATCGCTCTTCTCGGCAAGTTAGGGCTTCTTGATTGGTACTATCAGTTGCGTGCTCAGCCTGTTTTGGCGTGGTGGCTTCCGGTCAATTGGTCGATCTTCTCGGATATCTTCTTTGGGATGTTGATCTGTTTTACGACGGATTACCTGAGTCAGAAGATGGCGGGTCGTCCGAGGGTGAGCCTTAAACAGAGCGCGATCGTGAGTCTTGTCGGGCTTCTTCAGGCCTTGCCGAGCATGGCCTATCTATTTATTCATCATCCTGAAGTGGTGGCGGGATCTAAGGCGTTTTATGGATTTATTACTTCCGTGCTTCCTTTTTCTCTTCCGTCGTGGATTGCGACGCTTTATGCCAAGACCTGGCCGGTGTTCTTTCCAGGAGCGACGGGTGTTTTGATCACGCGTCTTCACACCAAGGCGGTTGAAGCGGGATCTGTAGCGGCCGGGTATCCGATTGATAAGAAAGAAGCAAGGCGTCGGGGATGGGCGCTCACGGGTTTTTGGACCCTGGTCGCGCTAGGCAAGACGGGAGTAATCGCTAATTGCGGAGGGTTGGCGGCAATGGTCTACGAACGGTTGTATGATGTTGGGAAATTTTTTGTTTCAGCATGGGTGATGAATTTACCCCGTGTTTTTGGGAGGCGTCATTCAACGGCATCGCTTAGGGCAGTGAGAAATGATGGATCGGCAAAAGGTGTTTGAGCGTAGGGGGAGAAGAAAGATTCTTAATGATGAATGGAAATGAGGATCATGAGGTGAGAAAATGAGAAAGATCAATCGAACAAAGAAAAGAAATATTATGGAAAGGAGGACAGTGTATGGAAGAACGTAGACAGACTCATCGTTGGCGGGTTATGCGGGATGCCAAGCTTCAAACCGATGAAGACGATCGTGTGGTTGATTGCTGTGTTCGGGATATTAATTTCAAGGGCATGCAGATTGCTATGTCTGAGAAATTACCGCAGCAGGCGTCTTACAAGATGGATCTTCTGATTGATCAGGTGCTGAATCTGGCCGTTGAAGCGGTTGTGCCGTGGCATAGGCAGGAAGAGGGGCAACATGTTTATGGGTTATCCTTTCGGCGGATCGCAGATGAGGATAAGACTCAGATCTATCAATATGTCAGCTCCCATTTTCCGCATCAGTTAAGGGAGCAATGGTGGGGACACGGCTAAAGGATCCTCGGAGGCGAGGATCCTGTGTCAGGGCTTGGCGTTGTTAATGCTGTGTGTTGGCCCGCATGGTCATATGCAGGCGTACGGCGTTGAGCAGAAACTTAGGGTCGTGTCTAAGCTCCAGGAGAATCGGATTCCTGGAGAGTTTCGCCATATCTTTTTTGCTGAGGGCATCCTGGAATTCAGGGTCGCTGATAAGTTTCAGGATCCGTGGATCTTTGAGAAGTTCCTGTGTTATGGGGGTTTCCATTAAGTCTTGCAATTCGGAGGCACAGGCAGCGCAGGTTTTAGGGCTCGTTGTTGTTTTTTCTGTAGGGATAATGATGATCTCAGCGATCTTGTCATAAGTTTTTGAGTGGAAGATATCATAGGAGATATCTGAGAGGCCGAATCTTTCAAAAGGCACGAGAGAAAGCATGAGAACGATCAGAAATGCAAGAAAAAGGCCCCAGACAAGATTAACCCCAACAGCAATGATCCTGTTGGCGGGAGATAGGATGGCGGGGTTGCTGGGATCGGTCTTTTTTTGAAAGATGGGCCGAAGCTTTCTTATAAGGAAAGCGCAGAGAACATAGATTGCGAGTGTGCACCAGAGGTTATTTGAAATAAAGTAAACGCCAATGGATAGAAGGCTGGATGTTACGATCGCCAGTGGCCAGAAGAGGGTGTGGATCAAGCCTCGATATGCTGCAGTTAGCGCGAGAACAAGGAATCCAAGAAGGATGATAATATCTGTGATGGCCATAGAGCTATTTCGTAGCGTATTGGATATAAAAAATGTAGCCTAAGATAAGTCCGAGCATGATGATGAGGGGAATGCCTAGGGCGATGGATACGGGCCATGGGTAAGGCTCAAAGTGGAAACGTCTTTTTTTACGCTGTTCTTTGAGCTTAAGATATTCTTGGATTGAAAGTTTTTCGTTCTTATTTTTCTTTTGAGAAGTCATATAATATCCCGTAAATATTATAAGTATACATGATTAAACTTTTTAGAGACAAAATTTATGAGAATTTTTGAAGGAAGCCTTTTCAGAAAGCGTTTTTTATGTTATACTTCAATTGAAATCAAGATATGGTTTGGCGCGTAACTCATTCTGTTTTATATGGTTACGATTGTCTTATGAAGGGGGATTCGTTAAGGGCGCTTTATTAAGAATTAATATATTTTTAATTAGTTCGCAGAGGGCGATCATAAGGTTATGGGGGAACCTTAATCGCTTAGACGGCAGCGAGTTAGCAAAGAAAAGTTTGAAAAAACCTTGCAATACAAAAATTGCGTAATAGAATGAAACTATGATGAATAATCCAGAAGATAAAAGAAAGACAAGACGTTTCAATTGCCTCGTTCCCGTTGATGGCAGGAAAGACTCACCATTTTCCAGCACAAAAACCGTTGATATCAGCCGTGATGGGATTGGATTTGTTTCGAATCATTCCATTCCGCTTCATGAGAAGATCGCGATCGAGCTCGCGCTTCGCCCGGATGCTGAACCAGTCCTTGTGATTGGGGAAGTGAAATGGGTGCGTAAGATTTCTGATTGTGATCGGTATCGCGTAGGACTGACGTTCTCCGATATTATCGATGGGTCTCGGGATGAGCTTGACAATTCTTTGAATCACCGTTTTGCCAAGCACGAGAGCGTTTAGTTTTTTGGTGGAGAGAACGATGGATATCCCAATAGAACGACGCGTTTTTGAGCGCCTACCAGCTCGATTTCCCACAAAATTTCACGATTCTTCGGGGGACTATGGGGATGATGTTTTTTTAAGGGACATGTCTGCGACGGGTGTCCGCATCACAACGAAAGACAAGCTCTTTTTAAATGATGTTGTGTCTATAGATGTTAAACTTCCTGATGGCCAAGCCCCCGTATCTTTGAATGGACGCGTGTGTTGGGTCCGTGGCGTTACCCCGCGTGTGTTTGAGGCAGGAGTTGAATTTCATAAGGTTAATTTTGTCCGCATTTCTCGTCTTACCAAATATGCGCTAGCCTTATCTGAGAATTGATTTTTTTCTTGTCCGGTCGTATCCCTTGCGTTACAATACGCCCTTGCCTTTTAAATAATAAATAATAAGAAAAATTTATAATGCCGCCTGCCAATAGTTTTTACTCTTTTGTTTCTGATGGGATTACGTTTCGATCGACCGAGGCCATGCGTTCGCGCCTGACCTATGCGCCGCTGTGTGGTAAGGACGGAACGAGCCTGAAATCCGCCATCACGCCTTTTTTAAGTGGTGATATCAAGGTTGATAAAGGCAAGTATCTGACAAAACCTTCTTCGCGTGAAGATTTGCGTGAACCCGTGAGAAATTTCTTTACTAATGTTGCGGGTAAGGGAGTTGTCTCTTTCGATGATGAGCCTTTAGTCGGAGATGGGTCTTATGTTGAGATTGGTCAGTTGTGGCAGCGACTTGTTCGCGTTTTTCCGGAAGTCGGCCTTGAGATTCAGGCGACCAGCTTGATTCCTGTTACAGGAGAGCAGCTGGAATTAACCAGGTTTCGGGTCAAGAACGTGGTTTATCAGCCGGTGACGTTTACGCCTACGGCCGTTGTGCCGATCTTTGGAAGGGCGCTTGTTAATAAACACGATCATGAGCATGTGACGGCCCTTTTAAAACGTACGACACAGCTTGCAGAAGGGGTTATTTCTGAGCCTACGATGTTGTTTAATGAGGAAGGGCACAGGATCTGCTCGCTGATCTATTATGTGTTTGGATGTGAGGGGACGGGAGCGACGCCCGTGGGCTCTTTCCCGACGGTAGAGGATTTCTTTGGTGAGGGCGGACGGCTTCACAGACCTGCGGCCATTTATGAACATCGCGAACCACGGTTGCTTTCTGATGATGAGCGCGATGGGAAGGAAGCAGTGGGGGCTTTACGTTTTTCGACGACAACACTGAAGCCCGGGGAGGCTAAAGAATTTGTGATAGCCATCGGGATCGCGGATAGTAAGGCCGCGGCCCAGGCTGATTTTAGTAAATTTGCATCCAGCGCGGCGTTCGACGATGCCCTTAAGGCCAATGATGTTTTCTGGATTGAGAAGACCTCGGCTGTTCTTTTTGAAGGAGCAGACAAGGCATTCTCTTCCTGGATGCGTTGGGTTTCTTTGCAGCCTATCCTTCGTCGGATATTCGGGTGTTCTTTTTTGCCGGATCATGATTACGGCAAGGGCGGCAAGGGGTGGCGCGACATATGGCAGGACCTTTTGTCGTTGATCTTGATTGAGCCCGGTGAGGTGAGAGCTCAGCTTCTTAATAATTTTTCGGGGGTTCGTATTGATGGCTCCAATGCCACGATCATCGGTGAGAAGCCGGGAGAGTTTATTGCGGATCGCAATGCCATTACCCGCGTGTGGATGGACCATGGCGTGTGGCCATTTCTGACAACGCTTCTTTATATCGATCAGTCGGGGGATGTAGATTTTCTCTTTGAGGAGGCGACGTATTTTTGTGATCCGCAGATGTCCCGCTCGATGGAGAAGAATCTTCTTTGGACAGCAGCTTATGGGAATTTCTTGAAAAATAAGAGTGGGGCTGTTCATCGCGCGACGGTCTTAGAACATATTCTCCTTCAGAATCTTGTTCAGTTCTTTAATGTCGGGGAGCACAATATTACGCGTCTCGAGAGCGCGGACTGGAACGACGGGCTTGACATGGCCTTCCATCGCGGCGAGAGCGTGGCGTTTATGAGCATGTATGCGGGCAATCTTCTTAAGATCGCGGATCTTTTGGAGAATGCGGCGCGCATTAAATCAATTACGTCGATCAAGATGACGAGCGAGATGGCTCTGTTGATTGATACACTCAATCATCCTGTTAATTATAATGATGCTGCTGCGAAGAAAGCACGTTTATTCGATGAGTATTTTAAGGCTGTTCAGCCGGAACCTAGTGGGGTCGTTGTTGACATACCGATTGATGGACTCGTTTTGGATTTGAGGACTAAGGCGGAATGGATTTTTGCGCATATTCGTTCTCAGGAAAAGATCACGATCAGCGAGGGCGGGGAAAGGCTGACATGGTTCAATGGTTATTATGATAATGAGGGCGTTCGCGTCGAGGGCAAGAAGAATGACCGTGTTTGGATGACGCTGACGGGGCAGGTATTTCCTCTTATGAGCGGGCTTGCCGGAAAAGAGGAAGCGAAAGAGATTGTAAAGTCTGTACGGAAGTTCCTTCGAGACAATCAATCCGGAGGGTTTCGTCTGAATACAGATTTCGGGTTGCGTCATTATTTGTCTATGGGGCGGGCTTTCGGGTTTGCCTTTGGGACAAAAGAGAACGGGGCCGTGTTCAGTCATATGGCGGTCATGTATGCTTATGGGCTTTATCATCAGGGATTTGCCCGTGAGGGGCATGAGGTCCTGCGATCGCTGTATGAAATGAGCGCGCACCCCAATCGTGCGAAAATTTATCCAGGAATCCCGGAGTATTTTGATTCTTTGGGGCGCGGGATGTATCATTTTCTAACGGGATCTGCGAGTTGGTATGTGTTGACCCTTTTGACGCAGGCCTATGGTGTGCGTGGTAAATGCGGGGACTTGATTTTGGCTCCCAAGCTTGTTGCTCAGGAATTTAATACTAAAGGCGAGGCACGTGTTATATGCCAGTTTGCTGGTAAGCGCGTAACTGTAACCTATGTTAACCCCAAAGGGCTTGATTATGGAGTTTATGGGATTGATCATGTGGAAGTGGCAGGGGTTCGCCTGGCGGGGCAAAAGATTGCATTAGCTGAGATATGTTTACCTCGGGAGATCATTTTAGCGGGATCATCCGCTGTGGAAGTGAAAGTTTTCCTGTCTTAATAAGTTTGAAGTTTTTGCGGAAGAAGATATCTTTTTGACAAGAAAAAGCCCCAATGTTAGAATGTTTCCTTTATGAGAAGAAGGATAAGAATCAGTGTTGCTTCGTCGTAAAAGCGGTGAAGAAAATGGGCAAGAAATGAAGAAAATATTTTCTTGGTTCTGTTGCGCGCTTCTGGCCACAGCAGTGGGATGTGCTCAGCCCAAGAAGCCATCCCATCAGATCGAGGTCTGGCATTGGATGACCGATCGACAGGATGCTCTCGAAGTGATGGCCAAGAAATATGAACAAGAAACAGGAATTAAAGTAAAGATTGAACTTTTTGCCCCATCTGACGCCTACAGTCAAAAGGTGATCGCCGCAGCTCAAGCCAATGTTCTTCCCGATATTTATGGGATCCTTAGTAAAAAGGCCATTGTGGCTTCTTTTATTAAAGCCGGTTATGTGGCTGACCTCAGCGCAGATTTTGCGGCTCATGATTCTGCCTGGGAAAAGTCGATGTTCGTAAAGGCCCTGGATGTTAATCGGTTCCCGGAGGGCAATATTGAAAAAGTTAAGCCAGGTCTTTATGGCGTTCCCATTGATGTGACGAATATTCAGTTGATCTATAACAAGAAGCTCTTGCGGAAGGCGGGCATTACCAGGCCTCCAGAGACATTTACGGAATTTGTTTCTCAGATCAAGGCCCTTAAGCGTGTTGGTATCGTGCCGTTTGTTTCAGGTTTTGGTGAAATGTGGCTGGTTGAGTGCTTTGCCTTGAATTACGCGTTTAACATTATGGGTGAGGAGAAGGTCTTTAAGACTTTTCGCGGTGAGGTGCCCTACACGGATCCTGATTGGATCCAGGTGTTCTCTGTATTTAAGACTTTGACCGATCATGGGGCTTTTATGCAAGGAATCGTGACAAAAGGCAATAAACTTGCAGAACAGGATTTTGCGTTGGGGCGCGCCGCATTTGCTTTCAATGGTTCGTGGTGTGTGAATGTGTATCATGATATGAATCCATCCTTGGAATACGGGGTTATACAGCTTCCTCCGATTAATTCCGCATTGCCGATGAGGATGTGGGGAGGGGCAGGGTCTTCCTTTGAGGTTAGTAATAGTTCGCCGAATAAAGACAAGGCGATCTCATTTTTAAAGTGGTTGACGGCGAAAGAACAACAGGTTTTTTTATCGGAGCAGACAAATAATTTACCAGCGAATCGCGAGGCGTTGGGGGCCATTCCACAGGTTCTTGCAGAATTTTCTCGGGTCATGGAGACAGTGACGCATCCTTCAGTTTGGCCTTTGAATGAAGACCCCCTGGCTTTGGAGACGTTTGTTAAAGGGATTCAATCGATCATGATCGCAGAAAGCACTCCTGAAAGAGTTGCCCAGGATGTTGCGGCTGTTAAGGAACGACAACTGGATAAGATGAAGAGGTAGGTCTTTTTATTATGCCTGTAATGGCGGATACAAGAGATTTTAGTAAAGGGCCCTTGGATGCGTTCAAGAATTCCTTGTTCGTCGTTCCTGCGGTTTTGATCTTTTCTGTCTTTTACATTTATCCTTTCTTTAATCTACTGTGGCTTTCGTTTCACCAGTGGCAGGGGATTGGTCCCATGATTTGGGTGGGTTTCCAGAATTTTCAGGGGATCGCGGGAGACAAGGTTTGGTGGGCATCGATGGGACATGCGGCGTATATTACGCTTATTGCGCTTACCTTTCAAAATGCCCTGGCCTTTGCTCTTGCCTTGGCTTGTGACCGTGAGATCCGGATGAAAAGGTTTTATTGTATGGTGTTCTTTATTCCACCTGTTTTGTCAGAAGTTGTCGTCGGTATTCTTTGGAACTGGGTTCTCAATGCTGGACAGCAGAATGGCCAGAACATTGGTCTTCTCAATTATTTCCTGGTTCAGACAGGGCTTCCAAATCTTGTACATAATTGGTTGTCAGACCCTAAAACAGCGCTGACGTGTATTGCGGTTGTTCATTCCTGGAAGGGATTTGGTTGGGGTTTTATTATGCTTTTGGCAGGTCTTCAGACTATTGACAAGCAGTATTATGAGGCGGCCAAGGTGGATGGGGCAGGGAGCTGGTCTTCTTTTAAGAATGTAACGATCCCGATGATGCTTCCGGTTATTATGGTGGTTGTGATCCTAACAATCCTGGGATCCATGCAGGTTTTTGTTCTTATTTTGTCTTTGGTGAATCAGGGGCTTGTCTATCATACGGAGGTTCCGGTTACGCGGATTTTGGGTTCGATGTTCACAACGAATCAGTTTGGCTATGCTTGTGCTCAGGCCGTCATTTTTGGAGCGATTCTTGTGGTTGTCTCTTTTGGGATGAAGAAGTTATCTAATTCTATAAAACAGGCGTAAGGTATGTTCCCTAATAAGTACGTTATTTGGAGTTGGACCAGGAATTCTTTGCTTCACGTCTTTCTCCTCACGGTCATGGTGTCCTGCCTGTTTCCCATATTTTGGATGATCCGGTCTTCATTAATGACTAATCAGACGATTTTTGTTGAGCATGCGCTTATTCCTAAAGATCTGAATTGGTCGAATTATATTGTTGCGTGGACTAAGGGGAATTTTGCGGTGTACTTCATCAATAGCATGGTTTATACGGTTTCCGTCGTGTTTGGGATCGTTGTTGTTGCCTCTCTTGCGGCCTTCGCGTTCTCGCGACTCAGGTTTCCGGGGCGCGATGTTCTTTTCTACATGTTTCTCGCGGCTATGATGATCCCCTTGCCGGGATCCTTTGTTCCCTTGTTTGTGATGATGAACAAGCTTCATTTGGTCAATACGCGTCTGGGGTATATTCTGTGCATGATTAACGTGGGGCTTTCATTAAGCATCTTTATTTTAAAGACATTCTTTGATAAGATGCCGTCCGACTTGGAGGATGCGGCCCGGATCGACGGCTGTAGTCGCCTGCAGATCTGGTGGCATGTGGCCCTTCCTTTGGCGAAGCCGGCTATTGCGGTCGTTGTTATTTATAACGCGCTCAATGTCTGGAATGAGTATATTCTGGCGACTCTTCTTTTGAACGATAAGGACTTGATGCCGCTTCAGCGTGGTCTTATGGTTTTTAACGGGGCGTATCAGGTGGATTATCCGGTTCTTATGGCAGGGCTTACCATGACGGCTTTGCCGATTATTATTGTTTATCTCATTATGCAGAAACATATTGTTAAGGGGTTATCTTCCGGCGCGGTTATTGGATAAAAAAAGGAATAGACAGCTATGCGTAAAACAGCTCGGTTCATTACAGGTTTAGGGTGGATCTTTTTAACGTCATTCGTCACGAGTCAGAATGTTTGGGCTGAGGATCCTGCTGTTGTCGTTGCCGTTCAGGAGGACTTTTCCCAAAAGCCATTAGCGGAACTTCTTCCTATGGCTTGGGCGGCTTCGAGCAGCGGTCATTATGATAAGGTGAATGCGATTACCGAGGCTGCGTTGAAGGCCTATGAGGTGGAGGCCCTTGCAGAGGCATCGCGGCTAGCTACTTTTCCGACAAAAGATGTGATTGAGCAATATAAGACCATGAATAATCTGGCGACAGTGCTTTTTGTTCACGCCGAGGCGTTGATGCATCAAGGCAAGAACGAAGAATCAATTGCGGCTTTTAAGAATACGATCAAGGTCTATCCTTATGCCCAGTCGTGGGATGCCAGTCGAGGATCTTTTTGGTCTGTGGCTGAGAAAAGTCAGGAAAGTATTAATGTGATGCTGGGTGTTGAGAAAATAGAGGTTGTGAAGGAGGCTCCGAAGACCAGGCCGACGTTGTTTTCGCTGGGAACGGATGCGATTGTTGATTATACAAAGTATGGAACATTCAGCGGGATTGGAACAAAAGAGTATAAGTTTAGCATGGGTAATCCCAATGCGTTGGCTCGGGCCGTGGGGGAAGGGATTTATCCGAACACGGGAGATGTTTACAAAAACTCACGTTATAAAGATGTGTATAGAGAAGGGCGTCTCGAGGGGTCTCACTGGGATTTCGTGAATACGCAGGATCTGGAAGCCGCATATTTCAAGTGGGCCATGGCGCCCGAGGCTCCCGGCGTGAAGCTCTTTTTTCTGGGGTTGATTCTTGAGAATTCGGGCATGTATCTCGAGGCTATTAAGGCATATCATGCACTTGTTGTCAATTTCCCCAATTCTGTATCCTGGACATATTGGCATACTCCATGGTATCCGGCGCAAGCGGCGATCGGTAAGATTAAAAATATTCTTCGGTTCAATCCGGAATTGAAGCTGGCGTTCAAGAATGCCAAGGTCGATGTGATCAATGGATCGGATAAGGATATTCAGAACGATATCTTTATTGTTTCTCCCGGGCAGATTGTTCCTAATGGCCATAAGAAAGGACGCCCGGCGTATTTGGTCAAGAATTTCGGGAAGCCGACACGCATTCTGGGGGGTGCAAAAGCGCGATTTGAGCAGTATGCCGATGGGAACTGGCGGATGTTCGTCGACGGGAAACCGTTTGTGATCAAGGGGATCACGTATTCCCCTACTAAGATCGGTCAGACCGCAGATAAGGGCACGATCGCCAACTGGATGCTTGAGGATACCAATGGTAATGGCCGACCTGATGGTCCGTACGATGCGTGGGTGGATACGGATGGGAAGAAAACTCCCGTTGGTGATTTTCAACTTTTAAAGGATATGGGCGTCAATGCCCTTCGTGTTTATCATCATCCTGATCTTCCTCAGAAGAAGGTTTTATCAGATCTTTATAAAAAATACGGGATTCGGGTCATTATGGGAGATTTCTTTGGGAAGTATACCATTGGTTCTGGTGCCACGTGGGCCGAAGGAACAGACTACGAGAATCCTGTTCATTTGGCGAATTTGATGAAGTCTGTTGAGGAGATGGTCACGGAATTTAAAGATGAGCCGTATGTGGTGATGTGGCTTTTGGGGAATGAGAACAATTATGGTGTTGCGAGTAACGCGGATAAAAAGCCGCAGGCTTATTATGAGTTTGTTAATAAGGTCGCCAAGAGGATCAAGGAACTTGACCCATCGCGTCCGGTGGCGTTATGTAATGGGGATACGATCCAGATTGAATATGTAGCGAAATACGCGACCGAGATTGACGTTTACGGCGCGAATTTATATCGTGGGGATTACGGGTTTGGGTCATTTTGGGCCGAGGTTAAACGGGTTCTTGACAGACCGGCGTTTGTGACAGAATATGGTGCCCCCGCTTATGTTAAGGGGAGCACTCTTGAGGAAGCCGAGGCCGTTCAGGCGAATTACCATCAGGGGAGTTGGCTAGACATCATGGCTAATATGGCAGGTGATGAGGAAGGGGAAGGCAATGCGGTGGGGGGCATTGCTTTTGAATGGTTGGATGAGTGGTGGAAGAATTATGAACCTGAAAAACATGATATAAAAGCTGATGTCATCGGGCCTTTTGCGGGGGGATATTATTACGAGGAGTGGTTTGGTATCGTCGGGCAAGGGGAGGGACAACATAGCCCTTTTCTGCGTCATTTGCGTGCGGCATATTTCATGTATAAGAAAATTTGGAATGAGTAAGGTTGTCCACTGGCAAAACGACAAAAAATATGGCATACTTACTAGCACATTTGACATTTGAGGAAAAATTAAATCTTTTTAATTAAAATCAGGAGGGAATAAATGAAAAAGTTCATCATCACAAGCGTGCTGGCCATCTTCGCCGTAGCCGGATCCCAGTTCGCCCAGGCTCAACAGGCTGCGTATAACTTTGGGGATCACAAGTCCTCTACTTTTGCGACAAAGGCATGGGGTGCTTTGGCTCAGAAGGATTTGAATGCTGTTCTTGCGTATACCAATAAGTGTATTGAGATGTATGGAGAGACGGCTAAGAAAATGCAGTCAGAATTGACCGCGGTCCCAACGGGCGATGATGCCAAGATTTTCTCATACTGGGCGCTTAATGATGTGTCTACCTGTCTTTTCATTCAGGGTGAGGCTTATCGTCAAGCTGGGAAAAAGGAAGAAGCCAAGGCAGCTTTCCAGTCTGTTGTGAATAATTATTCTTTTGGTCAGTGCTACGATGTGGGTAAGAAGTTATTCTGGAAGCCTGTGGATGCGGCTAAAGATAAGCTTTCTATGATGGAGAAGGGGTTGGATCTGGATTTTGGTGATATGTCCTCCAGTTCCATTGTTCAGAAGGCGTGGGCAGCTTCGGCCAAGAAGGACCTTGAGTCTGTTAAGGCATATGTGGCCAAGAATATGGATCTTTATGGGCAGCGCGCCAAAGAGATGCAGGCAACCTTGAAGGAATTTCCTTGGGAGTCCACAGAGAAGATCCATTCTTATTGGGCTTTAAATGATGTGGGGACATCGCTTTTTATTCTGGGACAGACATACCGCGCGGCTGGCATGAAGGCAGAGGCGATCAGTACGTTTAATCAGCTTACTAAAGATTATGGGTTTTCGCAGTGTTGGGATCCGCAGGGTTGGTTTTGGAAACCTGCCGAGGCGGCTCAGCAGCAGATTGTGGAGCTTGAAGCTCAGAAATAATGATCAGTATGCAGCAAAAGGTTTTTTTGATTAGTGTGTGTATGATTTTGGCGGCTGTTTCGGGATGTTCGAAACAGCCGCCAACGTCTTCTCGGAAACCGGAACAGACTGTGTCTCCCCAAACGGGCACAGTGATGCCCGCGTTTTCTTCTTTCTTTGTTCATCAGGACAAGGGATCCAAAAATCGTTTTACGCCATCTGGTTACATGCCAACAGGAGAATGTCTGAGCCTTGATGATGGATGGCAGTATGATGTGAAAGATGGCAAGACGTGTATTCGTGTTGTGTATGATATTGCCTGTTCCAAAGAGGGTCGGCAATGGGCTGGCGTGTATTGGCAGAATCCGGCTGATAACTGGGGCGGCAAGAAGGGCGGGTATAATTTGACCGGTGCGACCAGGCTTGTTTTTTGGGCCAAGGGGGAATTGGGGGGGGAGCGTATTGAGGAGTTTAAGATCGGTGGACTAGGCGCTAATCAGCTTTATCCAGACTCAGATACAGCTTCCATGGGCCCTGTGATTTTGTCCAGTGAATGGAAAGAATATACATTGGATTTGCGTGGCAAGGACCTTTCGTATATTAGCGGTGGATTTGCCTGGGTGGCCAATGTGGAGGGCAATCCGCATCATTGTACGTTTTATTTAGATAATATTCGTTTTGAATAGTTTCTTTTTTTCTGCATTTTTTCTTCCTCGGCGAGCCCATCCTATCCCCTTTGGAATTATAGACTAAGATTTTTCTTTTTTTGATTGAGTTGGTACATATACTTTGTTATATTCTAAATTGTTTCCAACCAATAAAAGGGAGACGATATGTCCAAGATCGTCCAGCATAGTCTGGTAATCCTGTTTGTTTTACTAGTGGTGGCCGTTGGCTTCTCGCTATATCTTTTTTTGCAGAAACAGGAACTTGAGAAAAAGAATGACTATTTGCAGGGCAAGGTTACTGATTATGAGAAACAGGTACGTGATTTTACGCGTCAGGTAAGTGATCAGGAACAGCAGGCCAAGGATCTTCGTCGGGATATTGAGCGTCAGAAGAGCGATAAAGATATTCTTCAAAAGAAATATGATGATCTTGAGCGCGAAGAGCGCCGTACTTCCGATGATCTGGCATCCCTGGAGAGGGACAAGAAAGATTGGGAACAGCGCATGGCGACCCTTCGTCGTGAGCGTGATGATCTCATGGAAAAACTGAAGAACCGGCCCATTGAAGAAAGGGTCGTCGAGAAGATTGTTGAGAAGACGGTTCCTGCGACAGCTACCGGCACTCCGACCGCATCCACCACAACGATTGTTGTTGAGAATAAGGCCAATGAGGCGTATTGGGCCGGGATCCTTCGCGAGAAGAGTGCGCTTGAGCTTGAGATCGCGAATGCGAAAAAGAAAGTCACGGAAAGTGACCTGAAATTATCTGAGATCAAGAAGGTCAATTCTGATCTCGAGGTTGAATTGGGCCGGCTTAAGATTGAACGCGAAGACATTTTGCGTAAGATCAAGTATGGCGAAGAGCTTGCGGATAATCTTTCTGTTGAGCTGGCGCGCGCTCGCAATGAGCAGAAGGCGATTCAGGATAGGGCGGATGTGGTGGGCGCGGATAATAATTCGCTTCGCAATGAGATCAAGCAGCTCAGCTCGACCAAGGTTGCTCTTGAAAAGAGCATTGCTAAGATGAGCGATGACAAGAGTTCTGTTGAGAAGAAATTGGTTGAGACGGAAAGTATTATACAGGACCGCATCGATGAACTTTGGAAGGTCAAAAAGGATGTGGATGCCCGGTTTAATATGAACAAGGGGGGATCTTCCGGATCAGTTGAATTAGCACCGATTGTTGTGAACGCCAATGTTGAACCGGTGAAGACGGGACCAGCCACGTTTCGTAAGGGTGGTTTTGTTGTAAGCATTAATGACGAGAATAATTTTGTTATCATTAATCTCGGGGAAAGAGACGGCGTCCGCGTTGGCGATGCTTATAAGATTTATCGCGATAATAGGCCGATCGGGACCGTGGCAGTTATCCAGGTTCGTAAGGATATCTCCGCGGCGGACATCAAACAGAAAACCATGCCATTTAAGGCCGGGGATCCGGTTAGATAGAAAAACGTGTCTACGACAAAACGCATCAGCATAAAAGATGTCGCTCGCCGGGCCAAGGTCTCCATTACGACCGTGTCTCGTGTTATTAATAAATTACCCACTGTTAACAAGAGAAATGTTGCGCGCGTTGAGCAGGCTGTTGCTGAGCTCAAGTATCGCCCTAATGTCAGCGCCCAGAGGCTGGCCAGCGGCTCTAATAACACAATTGGTCTTGTCATGCCCGGATATCCCGGGATATTCCATTCGTTTTTTGCCATCGAAATTATCCGCGGCGTGGGGCATGCCTGTGAATCTCTCAAGCTGGATATGGTGTTTCATATTACAGATGGGACAAATCCTTTGAATACAAATTTCCTGGGAGGAATTCTGTTTGCGGATATTATCGAGAACCGCAAGCAGGTCCAAGAGGCCCTCGAGCAGCATATTCCCTGTCTTGTCATCAATAATGTTGTTCAGGATGTTGATGTTAGTTATATTGCTATTAATAATATTAAAGGTGGAAAGATTGCCGCTGATTACTTGGTGGGCCTGGGGCATAAGAGGATCGCAACAATCACGGGTAATCTGAAGACGCAGGGCGGTTTTGATCGCTTTGATGGCTTTATGAGGGGTCTTGATGAGGCGAAGATCGAAACTCCCAAAGAATATGTTTACCGCGGGGATTATTCTCGTCGGAGTTCTCGTCAGGCCGCAGAATTCTTTTTCTCCATGAAAGATCGGCCCACCGCGATCTTTGCCCAAAGCGACGACATGGCCCTTGAGGTGATCGCTGTTGCTTTTGAAATGGGTCTTCGTATCCCTGAAGATGTCTCGATTATCGGGTTTGATGATAACCCACAGGCGTTGTATGGTCCTATTGGGCTTACGACCGTGCGCCAGCCTATTTTTGAGATGGCAGAAAAAGGCGTCCGGATCCTCCACGAGTTTATCAATGGCTTGCGTGAGGAAAAGGTCCAGATCGCCATGGATCCTGAACTTGTTGTCCGCGATTCCTGCATGCCTCCTGCAGCCTGAACTTCCGAATAATCTTTCCTGATCGCATTCGATTCCGAGATTGACTTTTCCGTCATGAAAAGGTATTTTATGGGTCGATTTGCTTTATGTGTTGCCTATTTTACAGAAAATCGAATTACCCAGAGGGACCTCTGAAGGGGTGAGCCGAAGGTTTTCCAAAGCCAGGATCGATAATTTCTTATGTCCAAATCTTATGGTTGTATTGTGATTGGTGCTGGTCACGCAGGCATTGAGGCTGCGCTGGCCCCGGCTCGTATGGGCGTTGCCACCCTCATGGTTAATTTATCTTTTGATACGATTGGCCAAATGAGCTGTAATCCTGCGATTGGCGGGGTAGGGAAGGGTCAACTTGTGCGCGAGGTGGATATTTTGGGTGGTGAGATGGGGCTTGCGGCGGATCGTTGTGGTATTCAATTCCGCCAGCTAAACGCATCTAAGGGGCAGGCTGTTCGATCATCACGGTGTCAGGCGGATCGGGAACAGTATCGGCTTTATATGCAACGGGTTGTTCGCGCTCAGGCTCATCTTGATTTTTATGCTGGGGAGGCTGTAGAAATAGTTGTAGAGGCGGGAGTGGTGCGCGGATTGAAGATGGCGGATGGAAGTATTTTTATTTCATCGATGGTGATCGTGACTTGTGGCACGTTTTTAAATGGACGCATGCATGTGGGTACCAGGATCACTCCTGGAGGACGGATCGATGAACCGCCGTCGATTTCCCTGGCCAAGAACTTGCAGGATTTGGGATTTGTATTGCGTAATTTTAAGACAGGAACACCCGCGAGACTTGACGGGCGTACCATTGATTATACGCGGCTTGATCGTCAGGATTCGGATATGCCGCCAATCCCCTTTTCGTTTAAGACCCCGTGTATTCCCAAAGAGCAAAAACTCCTTCCTTGTTGGATCACGCACACGGATGAGAGAACACATCAGATTATTCGTGAGAATTTTCATTTGTCGCCGATGTATTCCGGACAAATTGACGCAACGGGTGTGCGCTATTGCCCTTCGATCGAAGATAAGCTCAAGAAATTTCCAGAGCGCCCGTCACATCATGTTTTTCTTGAGCCTGATGGGATTGAAACATCCATTGTTTATCCTAATGGCGTATCGACGGGGCTTCCGGAGTCTGTCCAGGAGGCATTTATGCGTACGATTCCAGGTCTTAAAAAAGTTTCCTTTGTGCGCTATGGCTATTCGATCGAGCATGCGGTTATCTATACTGAGGAATTGACACATGGCCTGGAATCCAAACGTATTTCAGGTCTATTTTTCGCCGGACAGGTGAACGGGACGACCGGCTATGAGGAGGCGGCTGTTCAGGGAACGATAGCAGGTATCAACGCAGCGCTTAAAGTCCAGGGGAAGGCGCCCTTCCATCTTCGGCGTGATGAGGCCTATGTGGGGGTTTTGATCGACGATCTTATTACCAAAGGGACCAATGAGCCTTACCGGATGTTCACCTCGCGTGTTGAGTATAGGCTTCTTGTTCGTGAGGATAATACCGATCGTCGCCTTTTTGGGCATGCCCACCGGTTGGGGCTTATGACCGATGAGCAGTACTCAATGATCCAACGGAAGTATGATCGTATAGAACAAGGGATAGTGCGGCTTTCACAGGCGCGTGTCCGGCCGCAGGTGATAAATCCGATCCTTGAACCTTTGGGGTCTGCGCCTATTAAACAAAGTGTTCCCTTAGGCGATATTTTACGACGCCCTTTAGTGACCTTTGAAATGATCAGAGGACTTGATGAGGAATTGAGTGTCTTGTCTGAGGATGTTGCGCTGCAGATTGAGTATACAGTCAAATACGCGGGGTTCATTGATCGTCAGAAGAAGGAAGTTGAGAAGTTCCGGCATTTGGAGAACATTCATATTCCTGCTGGATTTGTATATCAGGGGATTTCAGGTCTTTCGCGCGAAATTCAGCAGAAGCTGGAGGCAGCGCGTCCTGTCAATTTGGGCCAGGCCAATCGTATCTCCGGTGTGACACCGGCGGCGATCTCGATCTTGATGGTCGCGATCAAGAAATATTATGGTCATTCATCGGAAGGACGCACATGAACCGCGATGATCTTCTGAAAAGAGTTTTATCGATCGTGGGGATCGTCATTTTATTAGTAGCCGCATGGTGGGCTGGTCGCACGCTTCTTTCTGATGAGGCCAGGATCCAGTCGTTCTTTCAACAGTTTCCCTTTGGTTTGGCGGCTGTTTTTTTGATTATTGGGTATGTTCTTTCTTCTTTTGTGATTCTTGACTTGAAAGATATTTTGAAGATTGTTGCTGCGATCCTCTTTGGTGCGTGGTGGAGTACTCTTTTTATTTGGCTTGCGGAACTGATCAACAATGCAATGTTGTTTCATCTTTCACGCCGTCTTGGTCGGGCGTGGATTGAACGTAAGTTTCATCTTGGGGGGAAGGACGTACGCTGGGTTGAAGCGATGTGCGGGGTCTGGCAGATCTTTGTCCTTCGGATCATTCCTGCGGTTCCTTATCGTATTTTGGATGTGGCCTATGGGCTGACGGCCGTTTCGTTTCGCCGGTATTTTACGGTCTCGGCGGTGGCCTCTCCGCTTCGGATCTTCTGGTTTCAGTTCATTTTAGCTGGCCTGGGCAGTGCTGTTTTTCACCCTGAGAAGATCACGGAATATCTGATGGCCCATCCCGAGGCGCTTCGGTTGGGAGCAGGCTATCTGGTGGTGTCCTTCCTTGCGGCTTTTCTGATCAGTCGTAAATCCAAGTGTTGAAAATATGCTTACGTGAGGACCGGGATGTCAAGTGTCAGATCGATGACAATTTCGGCCATCTTGGCTGCACATTGGACCACACGTGGTGCTAGAGGCGGGTTTCCGTCGGTGATGGAAGTTGTTTGGTCTCCCACCATATAGATGTTGCCGATCTTCTTGATGGTCATTGGAGATTTCCTCATCAGGCCAGCCATTCCGTTTCCGCTGATCACATGTTTTGCGTGGGCACTTGCCCAATTGACGAATGTCGCCTTGATATCAGCCTGATCAAATGCTTCCATCAAAATTGTACATTTGCCGAAGAAACCATCTGCTGTCTGGGGTGTCCATTCACTTTCGTGGGCCATGATCTCAACATCAGGATTAATGGCGATCAAGCGCTGCTTGAGGGCTTTGACTTTTGGCTTGCCGATGTCCGTAAGCGTGTAGTCTTGACGGTTTAGATTCGAGGCATCGACCTTGTCTTTATCGAGAATGGTAAGATGGCGGAATCCGGTCCGGACGAGCGCAACCGCGATATTGGAGCCCAGGCCGCCAGCACCCGCAATGCCAATGTGCTGAGACTGAATGGTTGTTAGTTGTTGGGCAGTCAGGTAGCGCAGTAAGCTGGATTCGAAAGGATTATGTGTTTTCAATTCGTCTCCAATCCGTAAATACGGGATCAAAGTTGTGATTTTTAAGATATTGTATCATTTCTGCTGCACTGCGGGTATCGGCCATATCAAATTGAGGATCGTTAGATGCTTCCTCCGCGTAGCCACCGACTGTTGTGCGCGAGCCGATGGAGATACGTGTCACGGAAAGTTCGAGGGCGTTGTTTCGAAACTCTGCTGATTCTCTCGTTGAGAGATTGATGCCGACGCGAGGGAACAGGATGCGTGTCAGGCAGAGAATCTTTACAAAAGTGATGTCATCGACAGGAGAGGTCGTAAATTCTTTGGCTTTGATGGTCCTGAGCCTGGGAAAGGACAAGCTATATTCGACGCCGGGGAATTCTTTTTCCAGAGCCCGAAGATGGGTGTAGAGTGCGGCCAAGTCCTCAGCTAAAGGCCCGAGCCCTTGGAGGACGCCCAAAGAAATTTGTCGAAAGCCGGCCCTGGCGATTCGCTCAGGCGCGCTACGTCGAAAGTCGTAATTTCGTTTTTCTCCCGCCAGATGGACCTTGGAGTAGCGTGTGCGGTCATAGGTTTCTTGATAGATCGTGACCCCATCGGCTCCGGCGTTGTAAAGGGTTCGGTAATCTTCCTCGTTCATGGGGAAGACCTCGAGTGAAATGCCCTGGAAATATCTCTTAGCAATTATGATGGCTTCTGTTAAATACGTGACAGGGGTGATGTCGGGCGATTCTCCTGTTAGAAGCAGAATATTTTGAACACCTGTCTTGGCAATGGCGCGCATTTCCGAGTTGATTTCAGGAGGCGTTAGCTGGACACGCTTGATTTTCTGGTGAGTATTAAATCCACAGTAAATGCATTGACTTGAGCAAAAGTTCGAGAGATAGAGAGGCGTATAAAGTCCGATGGCGCGGCCAAAGTACTGGCG
>JADGCU010000003.1:2456-7917 GCA_015228785.1 Candidatus Omnitrophota bacterium | reverse complement strand
GTGCCGAGTAGAAATCGGCTGGAGAAATTTTTTCCTCCTAGTTTGAAGGCGTCTTGCATCTTGTGTCCTGTGTCTTGTGCCATATATTATCCGCCTCCCACAAAGGCAACGAGCTCGATCCGGTCTTCCGGGTTCATCTGGGTCGAGGCCCAGTCTTCCTTCGGAATGATCGCACCATTGACCTCGGCGATGACGACTTCCGGTGTCTTGCTGAACTGGGTGACGAGATCCCGCAGGAACATTCTTCCTGGGATCGTCCTGGGTTGGCCGTTTAAGGTAATGTTCATATGGGGGACATCTTAGACCAGAGGGCTGGAAAAATCAAGGTTGATGGACTCTACCGAGTTGCGGAGAGAAGCTCCCGGAGATTTACAATGGGTCTCATATCCAGGATTATAGGAATAAGTCCGGTGATGAGGGGCATGTTGCCGGTGGGCAGAGAGAAGTTTGTTTGGTTGGAGGGGGTTCCCGTCTCTTCGATGGCGAGCGATGCGGGATTCATATCAATACCGCCGAGTTCTTTTTCCTGATGGGCGGTTAAATTCGTTGTTTTTATTTGAGATGCGGGGAATTTACGGATTTGCAAGTTGGTTCCCTGTTCGAGAGGGTTGACATCGATCAGAAGCGTTTCCGGATTGGCTGTTGATGCTAGATTCTTCCAGTAACTGGCCTTTCGGTCGGGTATATTCTTCATGCCTCCGAACGCTTTCGCGAGAGTTGGTTCTCCCAGGAAGCGATAGATGTTGGATGTGTAAATGGTATCGACGTGCAAATTGTTACGCTTAATCCAGTTGGCCATCGTTTTAAACTTGTCTGTGTCATTTATGTCCAGAGGAAGAACTTTGATCCGGTTTTCACGGAACATGCTGCGTATGTATTCAAAGTTTTGATCAGAAGAAATCCACGAGACTCCATCGGTCAAAAGATCATTTAATTGCTGGATTCGTTCTGATTTATGGACTTCTTTATCCCATTCAAATAATCCGGCGTTTTGGAAGCCTTCGATCAGAAGGGTTGTGAAAGTTTTCCGGCGTTCTTCTCCGGAGGCATTCGCTAGGCGTTCGTCTTGCATGGCTTGACGGAGCACATCATAGTATTTAAGGACATTGTCGTTTACATCTCCGATGATCGCATAGGCGGATCTGCGCTGGGCGATGATGTCCAGATTTATCATACCGGAGAATCCGATATGCACAGATTTCTCATCAGGTGAAGAGGTTGTAGAGAGTTCCTGGAGGGTGTTCTTTCGATTTTGTTCATTGGTGAGGATCCAAAGTTCCTTGGTCGTTCCATAGCCTTTTTCCAAAGATTCCTGTTCTGCGGGATTAAAGTCGTTTAACAACTGTGGCGAGGCGTTCATGGCTTTTTCTATGTCAGGATTGTTGAAAGTGGTGTCACTACCATCTGTATTGTTTGGTCCCTCAGAAGATGGCTGGAGCACGGCACCTATGGGGCCGGTCCAGGTTAGTTTCTTAATGCCCTTGAACATATAATATAGCTCTGTATAACCTGGTTCGAGCTCAACCTGTTTTGCCAAGAAGGTTCCATCGCTTTGGGGATCAATGATCTTGCCTGCCTCGACAAGGACCTGATTCCAGCCGCCTTTATCTTTGTATTCTTTGAGGGCTCTGGCATAAACAGAGGCCGCGGTCCTTCGGGTGGAGAGGACTTTTTCAACGATCGCAATTCCGTCTTCTCCGGTTTCATGAGGTATTGTGCCGCCGCGTAGGCTGAAACCAGCTTGATGAAGAGCAGCAACGACATGAGGGATATGGTCGATTTCCCATTTCTTCCACGGCGGGATTCTGTGAGGCCAGTATTTCAATTGGCGTTGAACGACTTTAAGCTGGGCCAGGTCTTCTGCGGATGGAGCGCCTGGATAAGACAGTGCTGCTTGTGATTCTCCGGAGGGTTTTTCTTGTTCCATGGCTTGTTCAGCGGTAGCGGGAAGATTGATCAGGAAATTCCCGTTCAATTCTTCCGTTATAGTGCCGCGCATATTGTCGATAACAAGGCGAGCTTCAGCCATGATAAGAGGGTCATGGCTGAAATCATTGCCTATATCTTCTGCGGTGTTTTTGATCCTTATCAGGATCTGTTGTTCTCGGGCTGATATGGTGACAGAGACCTTTCCAGTTTTGGCGGGCATTATCGCCATGCTGGCTTTGATCAAGTTATGAACAGAGCTTGCCAGGGAGTAAAGATTACCTTGAACTTGAGGCGTGTCTGTTTCGGGAAGAGCGATTGAGAAGGTGATTTGGGGATCATTGTAAAGGGTGGTTTGTATCGTTTTGACCAGGTTGGTCATGTCAATCATGGAGTTGCTGGGGGATCCGCTGATCAGATCTAGACGGCTTTGTAATTTAAAGAGGGCGATATCGGTCACTTCGTCATTCCATGCGAGGTAATCTTTAGAACCTAGTGTTAACAGGGCCAATACATCTTTATTTTGTTTAGCGAATAAAGGAAGTTCGGTCTTAAAAATTCTTAGTGCTTTGATGGTTGCGGAGATTGCTGTGGAGAGTTTTGTTTGGTAGATCTTTTGTGATCGAAGAATTTTGTTTTCCTCACCCTCAAGAAGGAGAGTGTTGAGATCTTCGAGTGCCTTCTTGGGCTCCGCAAGCATGGTATCGAGGGTTTTCTTTTGTTCAGGCAAGGCATTGAGTGCGGCAGGGAGGATGTTGTATAGCATGATCGGCCGCATGATCATATCAGTTGAGAAGAAGGGATTCTTGCTCAGGAACATGCTTTCTACGGCGATGGTGAGGCGATGTTCTGCCTTAGTGATCCCTGGAACTCGGCTCGAGGGGATATGAACGATAACCGCAGATCCTTTTAGTTCTTTCACATGGTCGGCTTGGAGGCCGGTGTAGTATTGCGATTCGATGGGTCTTGATTTTGGTTCGTTCTTTGTGATTTCGGCGACCTTTGTAATTTCGGCGACTTGCCCATGAGAGAGGATCATGATGTTGCCTAGTTTGAGGACACGGCCCATCGCGATCCCGTCACCGCGGTAGGATTTCGATTTTTGTGCTAGATATCCGCCGTCGACTAAGGCGACATCCAGTCGCCCTTCCGTATCGACAGGGAAGCCTTCGGCGCCATTGTCGAGAACCGCTATGTATCCCTCGTCTGTTTCTTCGTCATAATAAATGGAGACGGCGCCCATTCCTGAGGCATGCCAGTCTACGTTTTCTGCTAGATAATCAGTTGCATCCCTGGCTTTCTGGATGAACCAGCGTTTTTCTCCGGACAGGACAAAGTTTTCGTTCTGCTTGGCTTTGTAGCGCCATTGTTCTCCTTCTTCGGATCCGTCGATGAGGCCGGCCCATAGGGCGACAGCTTTTTCAAAATCCAGGCTGTTACCTTTAAAAACAAAGCCTTTGTCTCTGCGTTGTATTTTTGTAGGATCCAGTCGATCAGCCGTAGAACGAGGGTCAAGTGTGTTGGCCTCGGACCAGTCATTGATTGTGTTTTTCAGGAATTCTGGTGGCAGAGCCGACAGCAAGGGTGTAGCGGAGGTCTTTTCTTGTTTCATGGCCAATTCACCGCGCGGGAGTTCGATGATAAAGCGTGCGCCGATGGGCTCATTATCACCCGGGATATTCTCTATGCGTGCGGAGCCGCCGTGCAGCGCAACGATGTGCCGGACCTCAGCGAGTCCAAGTCCTGTGCCTTTTTTACCAGAACCAGATTCTTGATTCACAGGGCGAGCTGTTTCATTGAGAGAAAAGGCTTTTTGCCATCCTGTTTTCTCATCTATCTCCTTGATAAGAGGCAGGGCTTTGTCACGGAATCCGCCAGCGGTATCTTCATAGAGTATTTGAATTCTGTCACCCGCCTTTTGGAAACGGATCTGGACGCGGCCTTCGTGTTTGTCCAGGATTTGTCCGGTATTCACGATGAGGGTTCTTAGAATGCTCATGATTTTGCGTCGGTCAGCCGTGAGAAGGACGGGTTCACTCGCAACTCCTTCGATGAGCAGGTTATCAGCTGTTGTGTATACGTTTTTCTTTGCTTCATTGATAAATGCACTATCAAGAGGAAAGGTCGTCTTTTGTTTGCTGATGTTCCCATTTACAAAGGTTTCAAGATCATCCAGGATCTCAAATATCTGATCCTTTTGACGGTTAATGTAATTTAACCCGCCTGCGCGGTCTGTCTTTTCTGTTTTTGCAAAGTCATCGATGATGTCTTCTGGGATATTGTTCCAGACCGGGAGGAAGGGCGTCAGGATTCGGCGAAGCGCAGAGAGTGATGTTAATGCCTTTGCGTAGTCTTTTGCCTTGATAGCATCGTGCCATTCTTTTTGCCAATTCTTGAAAGAGGTGATTTCCTCGCCATAGGGTTTATCTTGTGAGAGTTCGATCAGCTCAACAATGGATATGAAACTGGTAAAATATAATGGGATATCTTCCCATCCATCGTGAGCGACAGAACGGACGGCGATCTCGAGGCGCTCAGTTCTGTTTCCATCGATATCGTACGTCTTGGATGTCATTTTTTTCACATCGGGCAGGGCAGAGGGTTCGTCTTTGGTCATGGCAGACTCACTGCGGGGAAGTTCGATGATAAAGCGTGCGCCGATGGGTTCTCCGGTGTCATTGTAGATGTTTTCTATGTACGCATATCCACCGTGCAGGGCCAGGATATGTCTGGCCTCAGCGAGCCCCAAGCCGGTTCCTCCGGTGCGGACGGTCTGATCAAGTGAAAAAGCTTTTTGCCAACCTGTTTTCTCATCAATGTCCAGAAGCGCGCGCTCCTTTTCATCACGGAACCCTCCGGCGTTATCTTCATAGATCGTCCGGACCATAGCATCGGCTCTTTCAAATTTGAAGGTCGCGTGAGGTTTAAGTTCCAGGGGAAGGGTATCTTTGCGTTCTTTCAGGATGTCCCTGGTATTTTTGATCAAGGTCCTTAGAACGCTTTCGGTTTTGCGCCGGTCGGCTGTGATTATGACCGGATCTCCGGCAAGTCCTTCGATGGTCAGGTTATCCATCGTCGGACCCAGGCTTTTCGTTGCCTCATTGACATAAGCAGTATCGAGAGTGAAATGTTCCCTGCGTTCTTCGATCTTTCCGGTTCCCAGGGTTTCGAGGTCAGTAAGCACTGTCGATAGTTGGTCCATTGAGGCAGTAATGAAAGCTTCCCCCGTCTGGCCGGCTGATGACAGGATGTTCTGCGTTTCTGCTGGGAGCGCCTTTAAGTGGGGAAGGCAAAAGGCAAGGATGTCTTTCATGTTTTTGAGGCTTTCGAATGCCTTGGGGTAGTTCGTTGCGTTATTCAGGCCTTTCCCCGTAGCATTTCGCCATTCGCTTTGCCAATCTTTGATCGGCTGACTCATTTGAGTTAAAGGGGACGGTGTTTTTCTTCCAGTAAGAAATATGATGGTTGAGAGATTTCGAACAAACGTCATGAGATCCTGCCATCCGTCATGTGTCACGGACCGTACCGCGATCTC
>JADGCU010000003.1:0-2356 GCA_015228785.1 Candidatus Omnitrophota bacterium | reverse complement strand
CAAACGTCATGAGATCCTGCCATCCGTCATGTGTCACGGACCGTACCGCGATCTCCATACGCTCAGCCTTATTTGCATCCTCGTTCGCTTTGTCGGCATATCTTGCCTTGGCTACTTCTGCCTTTTGCCTGAAGGCTTCCGGAGATATTCTCGCTTCCGGGGCTTTCTCCATAGCTCGTTCAGCTTGACTGGTAAGGTCTTTGTTCCAGATATTGGTGAATTTGGCAAGGTCCATTTCGGAATATAATCTGAAGATCGCATTGATGATTTTGGTGGCAAGCTGCGGGTTCTTCATGTTGTAGCGTCGGGCCAGAGAGCGGGCCAGGAAGCTGCGGGTTGTTTCATTGATTTGAAGCCTGTCAAACACATGTCCCGTCATGAGGCGGACCAGGGCCAGTGCTGTTTCGGTTTCGTGGCCAGATTGTTGTTCCCCGATGAGTCCGTAGTCGATCTGTTTAAGGCGTCCCGAAGGAGAAATAAGGATATTATACGGTGTGCCTTCCAGGTCCAGGTCCTGAAGGCCTTCCGCAGACAAAGATGTGCGCATGTCAAGAAATTGTCCAGCGAGGCGCATATCAAAAGCCAGATCCCGATGGGAAGATGTTGTATGAAGGAAGTGTTCGGCAAGGGATGGGCCTTCGATGTATTCAACGACCCGGATCACGAGGGCTGATTCTTGTGCGAGACGGACAATAATGGGGGCCTGAACATCATCTACAAAGAAATCATGTTTCTTTAGATGGTCCTGAATGTTTTTGTTTTGCTTCTGTTCTTCTGAAAGGTCTTTTTGGTGAAGCATCCTGGCTTTGAGTGCAACAGGCTTGCCGTTTAAAGTTCCTTTTAAGACGACATAGTCTATCCCGCGGCCGATGTATTTTTCAGGATTTATGTTATGGCGTTGGGCCACGCCGGCTGCTGTCAGGCCTATGATCATGCCTTCCAAGAATGATTGCTGGATGCCTCTGAGGACTTCGGGTGTCCACCAGCCGTTTCTTTCTTCTTCTGTCAAGTTTTGCAGGGTGCTGTCGATAAGGCTTAGGGGATTGAAATCGAATTGTTGTGTGATGGCGGAGATGGCCTGGGGGTTGCCGCTGCTTACGTCAGTAACGAGCGGGAGGAATTCTTTGTGTGCGGCTTGTGTCTTAAAAGGTTCTGTGGCGGCGGCTGGATTTGTCAGTTGATTGATGCCGGACATTTCAAGAATGGCTTGGCGTTCACCCATAGCCATGATGCTCTTATTTAAGATGAAGTTGGGATCAGCGGTATTTGTTAAGACGTAGAATCTCGGGTCACCAGGTTTTAAAATGCTTATGGTGGAGTGGAGTCTTTGAAGAAGCGTGGTCAGGCCCCTGACAGAAAGAACTTTGGCATTAATCATGCCCTCGACATGTTGTTGGCTCAGGATTTGGCGGACGGCCAGGACAAAAATATCTTTGTGTGTGTCAGAGATGGTCCAGCGACGATTATCAAGGCTATCAATGAACGTATCCGAGAACTGTTCCCAGTCCTGGGGCGTGAAGGCCTCAAAGGATTTTCCAATGATTTTGGCGGCGTCTTCAATGATCTTGATAAATTTCATTTCAAAATCAGCGATGTTCTTATCAATGGCCATCGCGGCCTCAGGTCGGGTTAGGTCTGAGGTCATGCTGGTTTGTGAGTTATTCTTGATTATCGAGAAAGTTTCATTGGCGATCGGAAGCTCAGAAGCCCTTCCAGGATTTGTTTTCTCTTGCGGGATATCATTTGGTGCTTGTTTGATGGCTTGTTCGATACGCCAGGCCGTGGGCCACGTATCTTCGCTGAAGGAGCGGCTAGCTTTTTTGATGACAATGGGCGGGGTCAAATGTTTAAAGTGGTCGCTTCCCGCCGGGAGGTCGGGGAATCCCTGTTGCATGTGAATGAAGGGGATCTTTGTTTCTGCTAGCCCCTTGAGGAGAGAGGGACGTTGATCAACTAGTTCCTTTGTCCAGAATCGAGAGATGAGCATGCCTTCATCATTGGGGAGATCCTCGGAAAAACGGACGATAGTTTTAAGAGAGAAGCTATCTGGGGCGTTCAGGAAAACAAGGTCGAACCGTCCCAGGCCTTTTGTGCTTTCCGGCTGGGTCAGGTTTGAGGCAATGGTTGTGATATTGTTGCGGGCAAATTCTTCTGATGGTTCGTTATCCAGCCATTGAGAATCAACAGCCACCATTTCGGCGTCAAAGCCTGCGGCGTTCAGTACGGGTCTCAGTTTGGTCAGAAAGTCCGGACTTCCGGCGCCGACATCAAGAATACGCAAAATTTTCTTATTTCCAAATTCTTTTTTGTGACCGGGACAGGTCTGCCTGCGGCCCGGGCCCAGGGCCTCATCTTG
>JADGCU010000104.1 GCA_015228785.1 Candidatus Omnitrophota bacterium | reverse complement strand
TACGCACTTCCCATCCAGAACGCTGTGCCAGAGTTCGTGGCAACCTGCGCCTTCCAGCCTGATGCGTCTTTACTCATCAGATAAAGATCACTCCTCCCATCAGCGTTAAGATCTCCGGCGTAAATATCCGCACCTGACACAATGGCACTTAACCAAACGCCTCTATCAGTAAATTTCGCTCCATCTGAAAATGCCACCCGTACCGTCGCGGCCACTGTATCGTAAGCCGCCATATCTGTCCGGCCATCGCTATTAAAATCCCCCAGCACAATCTTCGCTCCCTTACCAAAATTATCAATCCACGTGCTTTTGGGCAAGAATCCGCTGCCACTTGAAAGCGCGACCTTGACCGTACCGGTAGCAGAAAAATACGTCGCCACGTCTGCCTTCCCATCCCCATTAAAATCTGCGGCAAGCTGGGGAAATACGACTTGAGAAGAATTCATCACATCAACCTGATCAGCGAGGTCCGTGTTCAGTGAAAAACTAAACGAGCCGTAAAAGCATGACCCCATACAAATATAATTTGATGACGCCTTGACCTTCAACACATGGTACCCTTTGTTCAATTGAAACGAATAGACAGAGCCATTTCTTACGGCTGAAATGTTGGGATTCTGCGAGGAGCAATTGAGATTTATGGCACACAAGGCCGAATCATCCACCTGGATATAATTCGACAATGTGTTTTGTGGATTATTGGCAATCGCCGTAAAGTTTATCTGCTTGTTTGAATTAAGATAGATAGTGGACTGACACATCACCGATCCATACTGAGGTCCACTGACACTTAAACTTCCTTTTGAATTAATACTCCAATTTATTCCCCACTGACTTCCTGATGATTGAGTCAAAGGCGTGCCATACGTATCAACACCATTGTTTCGCATGATCGGTGTACACGTCCACAAATTGTCCCCGGACAAAGGCTCGATGATGGAATTAACCGAATACGCCCGCGCCTCTGTATCGTTATACCTGAGATTCACTACCGGCTGACTTGTTGTGCCATCGCTGCCAACTTCCGCTACACTCTTAAGAAGAGACCGGCCCGTCTTGGCGCTTATAGCATAAACAAAATCATACCTCCTGATTAAATTCCCTCCGCCACTAATCGTCAGAGCTGATATCAAACGTCTTTCGCTCACAGCAAATCCGGGCTTATAATCCACAAAGACATCTGAACGGTCAACAGATTGCACTAAGGCAGAAATCACATACGCAAAGTTTGCCTTATTATTCACATCTGACGTCGTGTTCTTGCCCACCATAAGCCCGTAGCGCACCTCAAAACTTCCGTCCGCGGCATAATCCACAACGAGCACATTTCCCAACAAGTCCTGGATCCGGTCCAGCTTCCACTTAAACACCCTTGTCCCGCCATCGCTAACCGTTGAACCCGCACGGCTTCCGAAATAATATGTCGTTCCGCTTTTATCTTTCGCACTCCACACCCCGCTATTTAAAAAGAACCTCATACGATCATCATCAAACTTTGAGCGATATTCATTATTAGTACCAAGACTCACAAGCTCATAATTCTTTCCTCCCAAGAACGCGAGAAAAGTATCCGTACTGTTGTAATTAGGAACCCCGTTCTTAACAGACCGGACAACAGACCCCATATCCATGGCCCAGCCCCAGCCAAAGGGTCCGTTACCACCAGTCGGTGACCAAGACAATCCCATAAAAGGAGAAAGGCCTCCGCGCCCCTCAGGAATATTTACGGGAACAGCGACGACTGGAGCCCCGATCCTGGTATCAACAGACAGCGTCTTTACAAAATTTTGTCTCCCAGAATCCACTCCACTAGATGAAGCTACAGACAACGCCATGACCTTAGATGCCCCTGAAGAAGCTGACTTCGTTAATGTCTCGGGCTTACCCAATAAATCGTCCAACGTTACTCTTGCCTTTTGTGTACCTGGTGTCGTACTAGATATAACCGTTATCTCAGGCTGAGAGGAACCTTTCACTAGAGACACAGGTTCTGCTTTGCCAAAAACATTCGATGAACCCAAAAGGAAAAACAAAATTATCCCAAAAGTCTTCTTCATCAAAGGCAATGACATAATCAACCCTTTCCTCTCTAAAATTATTCCTCTCAGCCTGAGACAATCAACAAAAAAGGGGCGTTCGTTCGTCCCAGACACGCCCCCCAGTCCTTTCCCGCCCCCGGGAAAGTAGCGCATCCTAAGAACGCCCCTAAAGATTGATCTATTTCTTATCCGAATCCTTGTAATGCTCCAGAACTAAATCTGCAAGATCGTCATAAATATCCGTGGAACAGCACGAGACCTGGTCATACCACTTGCTATCCTTGCCTTGCTCACGCGGCAATCCGACAAAAAGCCCCTTTTTGCCTTCCATGACACGTATCCCGCGAATAATAATCGCGTTATTCACGCAGATATCAGCAAATGCTTTCAAAGAACCCGCCTGAGGCAACCTAAACATCTTTTCAACCGAAAATGTAATCTCTCCCATATTCATGTCCTTTCTTAAAAACTGGCAGTCGGTCGGCGAAGAATCATCCCCGTTGTCCTAGCAGACCCAACCGACTGCCAACAGATACGGCTCAATTCACCTTAACCTTAGACGCCTCTGGTTTCTGAGACGCTTGGGCCTTAAGGTAACTCTTTGACGGCTTATACCCCTTGGCCTCTGCCTCTTCCTTTGTCATCTTGGTTGTTTCACGATTTTTAATGAACGGCGACTCAGCATGGTGATAAACCTTGCCATTCTTCGTCACAAAGACATTCTCGGCAAATGCCATTGTCACCGCACTCAGGGCCATGACAACCCCCATCATGATTACCATTAGCTTCTTCATCTTTTCCCTCCCTTTTACGTGTTTGTCCGATTGTTTAACTTTCTCGAGAATTCTCCTCCCGTATAGGAATCAATATGCGCCGTTAACTCATCTACCCGCATTTCGGCTGCCATCCTCTCACCGGATGAGGAATATCGACACGATGCCAGCTCGATCTGAATGCGACGGCGCTCAAAATACAAACGTGTCACCTGATCTAAAACCTGCCCCCGCAATTCCACCATCATTTTGGAGCGCGAATCGATCGACGTCTGATTCGTACTCCAAAGCACGTCTCCCAGGTCCCAAGACAACGACACATCCCAATCGCGATACTCTTTCCCTTTTTGAAGAACATCTGGATTGGGCCCTGTGTCCCAGTGATACAACTCTGTCCCCCCGCGATTCATTCCCGTTGACACTGTCGGAAGGAATGCCTTGATCCTGGACTGACGCTGCCAGGCATCAATCTTGGCCTTATCCGTATCTGAATACCGAATAGACATTTTCTGAACATCCTTAACAGACGGCTCGCGCTCGAACGCTCTTTTTAAACTCACATATTCCTTAAACTGACACTGCGATCCAGAGATGATATTCGCCATGGCCATCAACTTCTGCTCCGTCACAAAAGAAAGAAGAAAAAGCCCCTCGCCCGCAGCAATTAGATCCCCCGAACGGGTAACCTGAAGAGAAGCGATCTCTGAGGCTCCCAACCCATGATTTACCGATGCCCACGCGCCATCAAGCCTGCACTGGACTCCACGCGTTCCCGCAACACACAAGACAGGACTTTCGGGGCTCCGATGAACAATAGCCAAAGAATTGATCTCCTTAAGAAAAAGACCCTCTGCAGGCACCTGTTCCCAACGAAGATCATCAGCCTTCCCTTTTAAAATCCCTTCACTAGAAACCACATAAATGGTTCCTTCTAAAACTTCCAGAGCTCGGAT
>JADGCU010000040.1 GCA_015228785.1 Candidatus Omnitrophota bacterium | reverse complement strand
GGGGCATTTCTTTCAGAAAGGTTTCGATGAAATGGTCTAAATGTTTTATCCCAACGTTGAAGGAAACACCCGTTGGTGCAGAGGCGATCAGCCATAAGCTTTTGTTACGGTCAGGGCTTGTTCATATGCTGACCTCTGGCGTCTATTCGTATCTGCCTTTGGGATGGCGCGTGCTTTCTAAGATTGAGAATATTATTCGCGAGGAGATGAATACGGCTGGTGCCCTTGAGCTGTTGATGCCCGCGATCCATCCTTTGGAGATTTGGCAGAAAACAGGGCGTGACAAAACACTCGAGGAGGTCATGATTCGTTTTAAGAACAAGAAGGGGACGGCGATGTGTTTGGGGCCGACCCATGAAGAGATCATTACAGACCTTGTGAAGGCGTTTGTTCAGTCTTATCGTCAACTTCCAGTCACGCTGTATCAGATTCAGACAAAATTTCGTGATGAGACCCGTCCTCGTTTTGGGGTCATTCGCGCCAGTGAATTTATTATGAAGGACGCCTACAGTTTCGATTCAAATGCAGAGGGCCTTCAGAAGAATTATGATGCGATGTATGAGGCGTATAAAAAGATTTTTGCCCGTTGCGGGTTGAAGCCGATCATTGCGCAGGCGGATACGGGAGCGATGGGCGGAAGTCTTTCGCATGAGTTCCTTGTTCCGGCAGCAGTCGGTGAGGATAAGGCCATGGATGAGAATGGCGTTGAGCATCAATGTATTGAGGTAGGGCATATTTTTCAGCTGGGGACAAAATATTCAGAGGCTTTGGGGGCTCTTTTTCTTGATGAGAAGGGGCAGCAGAAGCCGATTATTATGGGTTGTTACGGGATCGGGGTGAGCCGGCTGATCGCAACGATCATCGAGGTTCATAACGATGACAAGGGGATCAAGTGGCCGCGGGAGGTTGCACCATTTTTGGTGGAACTTTTGCCTTTACAGATCTCTGATCCGGCTGTTATGCAGGCTGCATCGGATATTTACGACGGGTTGACAAAATCGGGAATTGATGTTCTAATGGACGACCGCGATGAGAGCGCCGGGAAGAAGTTCAATGATGCCGACCTGATTGGCCTGCCCTGTCGCATTACGATTGGTAAGCGAACTCTTCAAGAAGGTCACGTTGAGATTAAGGACCGATCGACGGGAGTTGTTGATTTGGTGCCCCTGGCAGGAGCTGTAGAAAGAATCTTGGCATTTGCACAAAAATAGGGTATCTTTACTTCGGATTTTGAAAGAAGATTTTCTTGTTTTATGGGAAGAATAGAAGAATTGAAAGTGGACGTCCTCAAGTATGCGCAGCCGATCTGTGATGCGTTGGGGTTGGATATTGTGGAGCTCGGCATCCATCCGTATAACGAGACACTTAATGTTCAACTTTTTGTGGATCGACCTTTGGGCGGCATCGAAATAGACGAATGCACCAAGGTCAATCATCGTTTGGACGTGGTGCTTTATGAAGAATTAAAGCTCGGGAATAATTATACGCTTGAAGTTTCATCTCCTGGTCTGGATCGTCCACTTAAGACCTTTCCTGACTTTCGCAGGGTGATTGGGCGGGATATTCATCTTTTCCTTCGGGAGCGGGTTCAGGAGAAGATGGAGCTTGAGGGAGAGCTCAAGGGTGTGAGAGAGGCGGAAGTTATTATTGAGACAAAGAAAGGGGAATGTATCATCCCCATCGCATTAATCGAGAGAGGCAAACAAGTCATTAGCTAGGAGAGGGACATATGGAAAGTGAACTCATGGGGATTCTGGAACAGATCGAGCGCGATAAGGGCATTGCGAAGGAAGTCCTTATTCAGGCGGTCGAGGTAGCGGTCGCATCTGCTGCGAGAAAAGTGTGGACTGTGGATAAAGAGGAAGATGTCACGGCGAAGCTGGATATCAAGACCGGAAAGATCACGGCCTATGCCAACGGTCAGGAGATCCGCAGTAGTGAATTTGGACGCATTGCAGCCCAGACGGCCAAGCAGGTCGTTTTCCAGAAGATCCGTGAAGCGGAAAAGGATGTTGTTTATAATGAATATAGCGTTCGAGTCGGGCAGATCCTTTCCGGGAACGTTTATCGTTTTGATCGCGGGAACGTGATTGTTGATTTGGGAAAAACAGAAGCCATTATTCCGCGCAGTGAGCTGTGTGGTAAGGAGGAATTCAAGCAGGGTGATCGTGTGCGCGCCATGATCCTTGAGGTCCAGCGTGAGTCGCGTGGGCCGCAGATTGTTTTATCGAGAGCTCATCCGAATTTTGTTAAGAGACTTTTTGAGCTAGAAGTGCCGGAAATCTATGAAGGCATTATCGAAGTGAAGGCGATCGCGCGTGACCCGGGGGAACGCACCAAGATTTCTGTTTATTCAAAAGATGACAAGGTCGATTGTGTGGGCGCATGCGTTGGGATGCGCGGGTCCCGTGTTAAGAACATCGTTGCGGAGCTTCATGGAGAAAAAGTAGATATTGTCAGGTATTCGACGGATATTAAGGAATACATTCAGGCATCTTTGTCGCCTGCTGAAATCTCTCAGATGCAGCTTCTTTCTATTGATAAGAAGGCTAATATTATTGTGAACGATGATCAGCTCTCTATTGCCATTGGTCGCTACGGGCAGAATGTCCGCTTAGCTGGAAAACTTGTGGCTTGGGAGTTGGATATTTTTTCTGCCAAGCAGTGGGAGGAGCATCTTAAGCAGTCTCAGGCGCAGCCCGCCACGGGTCAAGATGTTGAGGAAGTTGTTGAGGAAGTGGAAGAGGTTGTTGAAGAGGGCGATGACGCCGCTAATAGTGAAGAGAAATAAATATATTTTCGGATCAAACGTGTCCGACTACAAGAAAGTTATCGAATGTTATTAAAGGATCTGGCAAAGGAATTAAGTTTGGCGGAGGACATTCTTCAGGCCACATTGAAGAGTCTTAAGCTTCGTGCAAAAGGCGATGAGCAGGATTTGAGTTCTGCGGTCATGGCTGTTTTGAGGAGCGAGCTTGAGGATAAAGGGCTCATTGCCAAAAAGGTGGAGCCGGAAAAGAAGCCGGTGAAGAAAGCGCCTGCTAAAAAGGTCGCAGCCTCTACTGAGAAGACGCCAGTGAAGAAGAAGGTGGCCAAGTCCAAAGAAGAGAAAGTTCCTGAAGTTGAGGATGAAAAGAAGGAGATCGTTCTTGTTCCTAAGGAGAAGTCGCCTGAGGTACCTGTTCTTGTGCAAGAAGTGCATGTAAAGGGCGTGTCTGTAGAAAAACCTGTTCATAAGCCGCAAGTTGCCAGGTATGTCGAGCCGCCTACTGAGGAAGAAAAAGCAGCAGCAGCTCAGAAGTTAGAACTTCCCAATGATCTTGCTCAGTTTGAAAAGCGGACTGAAGAGCATGTCACGATTGTTAATGGAAAAAGGATTATTAAGAAAGTTGTTAAGACGGTTCTTGTTACTAAGAAACCGGCGGAAGCTCCCGCGTTCATTGCTGTGCAGCCCTTGCCTAAGCGCAGGCCAGCGGCATCACGAGATGGACATGGCGTTGATCACAAAAGACATGATGATAAAACAGCAACTGCTGCGTCCGATGCGCAACCGCAGGCTCCAGCCAAACGTGACGGTCCGCTTCAAGATATCGAAATCCGTGTTCCTATGACTGTTGGTGAGTTGGCCTTCAAGCTTCAGCAAAAAGCAAATATAGTTCTTAAGACGTTGATGGGCATGGGCATTTTTGCCAGCATCAATCAGAATATGGGTGCAGATATCGCTCAGAAGGTTTGCCAGGAGTTTGGTTTTAACCTTATAGAAATGAAGAGTCAGGAAGAGCAGGCGATCGCTGTTCATGAAAAAGAAAAAGAAGATCCGGCGCTTCTTAAGCCGCGCGCTCCTGTTGTCACATTTATGGGGCACGTTGATCACGGTAAGACATCGCTTTTGGATGCCATTCGTAAGACCAAGGTTGTTGACACGGAGCATGGTGGAATCACGCAGCATATTCGTGCCTATTCTGTAAAGCTTCCTAAAGGGACGATCACGTTTTTAGATACGCCTGGTCACGCTGCTTTTACGGCGATGCGTGCTAGAGGCGCCCATGTTACAGATCTCGTTGTTCTGGTTATCGCGGCGAATGAAGGCATCATGCCCCAGACCGAAGAGGCGATCAATCATGCCCGTGCCGCTGGCGTTCCGATTGTTGTTGCTCTTAATAAGAGCGATCTTAAGGATGCGAATCCTGACATGGTGAAAAAGCAGCTTATGGAACGTGAGTTGACGCCTGAAGATTGGGGCGGGAAGACGGTTGTTGTTCCTGTTTCTGCTCTTTCGGGAGATGGCATTGATAATCTTTTGGATATGATTTTGCTTGAAGCAGAGATGTTGCAGCTTCGGGCTAATCCTGACAAAAAGTCTGCTGGTATTGTTGTTGAGGCGCACATGAGTCCGGGGAAGGGTGCTTTGGCGACGCTGATCGTTCAGAATGGGACCTTAAAAGAGGGGGATATGGTGGTTGTCGGGCCTTATTACGGAAAAGTTAAGGCTATGTTCGATGATCATGATCGTAATATCAAGCAGGCGGGGCCGTCAGTGCCTGTTGAAATCCTCGGTCTTTCCGCTGTTCCTGATGCGGGGGAGAGGTTTTTCGTTGTTGAGGATGAGAAGCTTGCTCGGCAGATTGCGCTTGTTCGTGAGGAAAAACTCAAGGCAGATCGCTTGCGTTCCACATCCAAGATCACGCTTGAGGACCTTGTGGCTACACGCCAGGCGGGGGAAGTCAGGGATCTGAACATTGTTCTGAAGGGTGATGTGCAGGGTTCTGTTGAGGCTCTTAAAGGTGCTCTTGAAAAAGTTCCGAGTGAAAGTAAAGAGGTTAGGATTAAGTTTATTCATATTGGCGTTGGCGAAGTTAATCCATCTGATGTTATTTTGGCGCATGCGTCCAAGGCGATTATTATTTCCTTTAATGTGGGGACGGCGTCTACTGCGACGGATGAACTGGAGAAGTCTCCAGTCGAGATCCGTCGATATACGATCATTTATGATATTGTCAGCGATGTTAAGGCGGCGTTGGAAGGCCTACTGAAACCAGATACGAAGCGTATTTTTCTGGCTCGCGCTGAAGTTCGTCAGGTATTTAAGCTTTCGAAATCAGGGATTGTGGCAGGATGTTATATCCTTAAAGGTCGTATGCGTAACAGGCTGAATGTGGACATTCTTCGTAATGCGACGACGGTTCATACCGGGAAAATTGGCGTTCTCAAGCGTTTTAAGGATGACGTCAAAGAAGTGGGCGAAGGATTTGAGTGCGGCATTTCGGTCGATGGGTATACGGCCTATGAGGTAGGGGATATTATTGAGGCCTTTGAGATCGAAGAGATCGCAAGGAAGTTATGACCAAGACCGTTTTTAGCGGGATGCGACCAACGGGAAAGCTTCACCTTGGGCATTTGGTCGGCGCGCTTTCCAATTGGATAAAGCTTCAGGATACCCATCATTGTGTTTACGGCATTGTGGATTGGCATGCCCTCATGGGGGAGTATGAGCAGAGTGAGGGCATTCGCGCGAACATCTTCGAGATGGCCGTTGATTGGATCGCCTGTGGCATTGATCCTGAGCGTTCGATCATTTTTGTTCAGTCTGACGTTCCAGAACATTTGGAACTTCAGATGTTCCTATCTTGTCTCACTCCGTTAGGTTGGCTTGAACGCAATCCGACTTATAAGGAACAACTTCGCGAAATTACGACTCGAGATCTTCAGACCTATGCTTTTTTAGGGTATCCTGTTTTACAAGCTGCGGACATTCTTCTTTATAAGGCGAACGCTGTCCCCATTGGTGAAGATCAGTTGCCGCATTTGGAACTTACGCGAGAGATCGCACGTCGATTTAATTCCATGTATCACGTGGATCTTTTTCAAGATTGCGCTGCAATCCTGACGCCTACGCCACGTCTTCTAGGTTTTGATGGGCGAAAAATGTCTAAAAGTTATCAGAATGCGATCAATCTGTCTGATAGCCCCGAGGAAATTGTAAAAAAAGTTAAGGCCATGATCACAGATCCTCAGCGTATTAAGCTGACAGATCTGGGGCATCCCGATATTTGTAACGTTTTTGGTTATTATAAAGTTTTTTCGCCAATGAAAGAGCAGGATGTTTTCGCGTGGTGCACAAAGGCGCAGAAGGGTTGTACAGAGTGTAAGAAAATTCTGGCTGATGAGATCATTGAGTATCTTCGTCCTATTCGTGAGAAGCGTCTCAAGATAGAAAAAGATCGGGCGTATATTGAGAATGTTCTTAAAGAAGGTTCAGCCCGGGCAAGTGCGATAGCAAAGAAGACTATGACGGATGTTCGCAAGGCTGTTTTTAAATAACTCTTCAATTTTTTTATATGAGTTATAAATTTCAACTCGACATGTTTGAAGGCCCTCTAGACCTTCTTTTATATCTCATCAAGAAGGATGAGATCAATATCTACGACATCCCTGTCGTTGAGATCACGGAACAATATTTTCAATATATTGAAATGATGAAGGTCCTAGACTTAGATGGGGTCGGGGATTTTCTTGTTATGGCGGCGACCCTTCTTCAGATCAAATCGCGCATGCTCCTTCCTCCAGACCCGAATGCGCCTCCTGAGGAGGCTGATCCTCGCACGGATCTTGTTCGTCGACTTGAAGAATATCAACGTATTAAGGAGGCTGCGGAAGAGTTACGGCTTCGTGCAGAAAAGCGGGGGGATCTTTTTTCCCGTCGCATTGATGAAGGGGTCATGAATGATCTTAAAGAAGACTCGAAAGAAGTCTATTTTGAGGCCAATCTTTTTGACTTGATCACAGCGCTCTCTAAGGCTCTTTTAAATAAGCCCGAAAAGGGAGAGTACGAGGTTGTTAAAGAGGAATATACGGTCGAGAAGAAAGTTCATATGATCCTTCATCTTTTGGTTGAGCGTTCGCACTTTCGCCTGGATGAACTTTTTGAGCATGCGCATGATAAAATGGAAGTCATTGTGACATTTATGGCAATTCTGGAGCTGTGTCGCCTGAAGGAGCTTGTTGTCGTTCAGAAAAGGACATTTTCAGATATTGAGATCGTTCGTAACACCGAAAATATCATTGTTCAGCAGGTGTAGTTTATGGAGGAATTAAAGAGGGTCATCCTTAATCAGCAGACTGAGGAAGATCAGGTCGTTGATATTTCTGTGCGTCCGCATCGTCTGGAAGAGTTTGTTGGCCAGAAGGAGCTTGTGGCTAATATCCAAGTGGCGATCCAGGCTGCTAAAGAGCGCGGGGAGCCTTTGGAACATGTTCTTTTTTCGGGTCCTCCTGGTTTGGGGAAGACAACTCTTGCCAATATCATAGCCTATGAAATGGGTGCCCGCATTACCGTTACGTCCGGGCCAGCCATTGAACGTGCCGGGGATTTTATTGGTATTCTTACGAATCTCGAGAAGGGGGACGTCCTTTTCATTGACGAGATTCATCGCATGTCAAAGACGGTCGAAGAGTTTTTGTATCCTGCGATGGAGAATTACAAGATCGACTTTATTGTTGATAAGGGTCCCTACGCGAAGACCATCAATTTTAACCTTAAGCCTTTCACGCTGATTGGGGCAACGACGAGAAGCGGGCTATTAGCATCTCCGTTGCGCGACCGATTTGGCATCTTTCATCATATTGATTTTTATCCGCCTCAGGAATTGGCGCAGATCATTGGAAATTCGGCGAAGAAACTGGGGGTTTCAATCGATTCTGATTGTGCTCTTGAACTCGCTCGGCGTTCGCGCGGGACGCCGCGCATAGCAAATCGGCTGTTGCGTCGTGTGCGTGATTTTGCTCAGGTAACGAGAGGGAAGCTTTTGATCGATCTGGTTTTGCTTGAGCATGCGATGGGAAAACTTAAGATCGATAAAGAAGGATTGGATGAGTTTGATCGAAAGATCCTGAGTGTCATTGTGGAACATTATCAAGGCGGTCCTGTCGGGATCGAGGCTTTGGCCGCAACCATCAATGAAGAGGCGGATACGATTGCGGATGTGGTCGAGCCGTATCTTCTTAAGATGGGATTCCTTCGCCGGACATCCCGGGGTCGTGAGGTTACGGACAAGGTAAAGAAGCATCTTTTAGATGTTGTTTCTTATTTGCCACGCTAAGAGGTTTTCTTCGCGGATATGCCTGATTTGGCCAGGACCCTTATTTCTGTGGGCGCATTGATCCTATTGGCGGGGATCATTCTTCTTTTTTGGGGAAAGTTTTTTAACCTCGGAAGGCTTCCTGGCGATATTTTTATTCAAAAGGGCAATTTCTCTTTTTACTTTCCTTTGACAACATCTGTTGTCCTCAGTATTATCCTGTCAGTCATTCTTTTCTTATGTTTAAAAAAATAAGCATCCTCATGATATTAGCTGTTGCGCTCCTTTGTGTAAGGGAGACCTTTGTCACGGCTAGATCCAAGTTTGTTCGTGTGGTGGTCCTCCAAGCTGCTAATCATTTTGTTTTTGGTGTTGATGGTCGTTATGCGATCATGGATTTTAGTTCCGGGGGAAAATTGGAGACGAGGGATCGCCTGAAACCGACGATGGTTGTTTTGGATAAAGGGCACATCAAGATAGGGGATAAGATCTATGATAATGAGCGTCTCATCATTGAGCCGCGTGATCAGGTGATAAGCCGGATTAATGACAAGCATTTTCGTGGCAATGTGACAATTATTAACAATAAAGGGCTTTCCTTAAGCGTGATTAATTCAGTTGATCTGGAGTATTACGTTCGGGGCGTTCTTTATCATGAGATCTCTGATAAGTGGCCTTTAGAGGCGATCAAGGCCCAGGCTGTGGCGACGCGAACTTATGCGCTCTATGCCATGGATACGTACGCTGCGCGTGATTATGATGTCACCAATGATATCTATTCCCAGGTTTATGGGGGGAAGTCAGCAGAACGGTATCGCACAAGCATTGCCGTTCAGAAGACTAAGGGGGAGATCATGGCCTGGCAGGGAAAGATTTTTCCCACGTTTTTTCATGCAAATTCTGGCGGGATAACAGAAGATGCGGGAGAGCTTTGGGATGTTAATCTTCCGCCGTTAAAAGGCGGGGTGGAGTCCCCCTTTTCGGTCAATTCGCCGCATTATCGGTGGAAGAGGAATTTTCGTCTAAAGGATATTCAGGACAAGTTGAAAGTTAAGGGAGTTATGACGGAAAGGATTCTTGATATTAAGGTTGTTGAAAGAAATAAGAGCGGTCGGGTTTCAAAACTTGAAATCAAGGATGATGTTGGAAAAAATCACACGGTTACGGGGAAGGCCTTTCGTGATGCGATCGGCCCCAATATTTTACGCAGCAATAAGTATGATGTTCAGATGAAGGGCTGGTACGTAGATTTTATAGGCCATGGCTGGGGTCACGGGGTAGGGCTTGATCAGTGGGGCGCGTACAATATGGCCCTTGCGCATTATTCCTACAAACAAATTCTTCAGTTTTATTATCCTGGGGCAGAGCTGGCCCGTCAAAAGGATATTGATTAGCTTGTTTTAGTAAGTATTTATTGATTAGGGAGGGCTTTTTATGAATAAAGTGAAGTTGCTAAAAGCTGTTAATTTTGTTTTATTTCTTCTGTTCATTGTTCAGGGGTTAACGGCTATCGGGATGTTTTTTGATGTGAATATTGTCAATTTGCGTTATGTGGAGCTCGTTCATAAATGTAATGGATTGTTGGTGATCATGCTGATCGTTACGCATATCACTCTCAACTGGGCATGGTTAAACTCTACATACTTTAAGAACGCGTGATGAGGGCTTCATCGTTTCTTCGAGTGTGCCGCCTTAATAAGTCTTCCTATTAAAAAAGAAACCGTTTTCTTGTTTCCTCTGCTTCTATCTATTTTCTATATATATAGATTATACTTAACTGTGGGTCGTCTTATTTAAGAGGGTGCTATGTTTATAGATGGTGGTTTTTCAAACATAAAAACTGTGTTTGTTGTGCGAGCGTTGCGGCTTTTCTTGGCCGTGTTGATAGCGATGCCGGCGCCTGTGTATGCTCAGGTTGTTACTGTGAAATTATCGACCCCTGGGACCCTGGTTGCTTTGAGTGATGGGTTTTCTCCTGCGGTTCTTCGTGGGGTTAAGGTTTCCTTAGACAGTCCCTTTCGTTTTGACTTTCTTGTTGATAGCGGAGCATCGGGTCTCTCTGGCGTGGCATTGCAGGGTGAGGCAGATAAGTTGATTCGTTATTTCTTGGCATCCATGACCCTTGCCGAGAAGGAGCTATGGGTCAATTTGTCCCCCTATGAAAATGACCGCATCATTCCTGAGGCCTTTGGCTTAACGGCCATGGGGAGGGACGTATTAAGTCAGGATTATCTTCTTAAGCAGGTAACGTCATCCTTGATACATCCAGATCAGCAACCAGGCAAGTCGTTTTGGGAGAAGGTTTATGCCAAGGCGTATCAGGAGTATGGAACAACAGATGTACCTGTTGATACGTTTAACAAGGTCTGGATTGTTCCTGATCAGGCTGTTGTGAACGAGGAAGGGAATCGTGCGGTCGTTTCTGAGGCAAAATTTAAGGTGATGCTGGAAAGTGACTATGTTGCTCAGTCGACAGCTGACAGACAAGTGACGGGAGTTGCGGGTTCCTTTGATCCTAAGGTTAAGTCACAGAACTCACGGGAGATTGCTAAGAATGTATTACGGGAAGTTGTGATCCCCATTTTAGAGCGTGAGGTTAATGAGGGTAAGAATTTTGCACCTTTGAGGCAGGTGTATTATTCGTTGATTTTGGCCACGTGGTATAAAAAACGTTTTTATGAGAGTGTGTTGGCGCGGGTTTATGCAGATAAGGATAAAGTTATCGGTGTTGGGCACGGTGAGGAGGATATGGCTCGGAGGATTTACAGCCAGTATCTCGAATCTTTTAAAAAAGGTGCTTTTAATTTTATTCGTGAGGATTTTGATCAAAATTCGCAGGAAGTCTTACCTAGGAAATATTTCTCAGGTGGATGTAATTTGAAGGTCCCCTTAAAAACAAAACAGGGGCCAACGTCTGCTGAATCAGGGCCGTTAACAGTTTTTAATACAGATTTGAGTGATAAGCCTCAGTTTGCTCAAAAGGCCTGGACTCCTTCAGAGGAAGAGTTTCTTGGTATCGTCACGAAGGCATGGGGTGTTCTGGGTAAGGATGCGGGTCAGTCTGCGGTTGATTTTATTAAGGCGGGAGGAGCTGATGGGTATGGTGTTTACACGGCTAAGGGGATATTGGAAGGGGCTGCTGATAGGGGTTTTGTTGTTTTTGGAAAATATCCTGAGTTTCAACGAGCGCTCGAAGAATGGACCAAGACGCATCCTGAACTTTCTTCTCAAAAAGAAGCCCTTTCTTCAAGGCTTTCGCTTTCTGCAAAAGGATTCATGCTGCTCGAGAACGTAGAGCAACATGCTGACGGTGCTCCCTCAGGGATTGTTGTTTATTACGACAAGAAGGAAAGTATGCTTCGTATCGCAGCGGTGGATGGTGGAGAGCGTGGATTTCAGCAGTATGAAGGGGGAAAATTAAAGCTGGTCATTCAGCAAGATGGGAAGATCGGTCAGGATGAAAGCAGTCCTGGGGTTGGAAATGCCATGAGAATTCTTTCTGATAAAGCAAGATTTATGGCCATTATTTCTCATGGACTTCAGGCGAGGGCGGAGGCGGGAGCGAGGGGAATTATTCCGTCTGTTCCTTACGATGGTCCTCATCGAGGGGATGTTGCGAGGCTTTCCGGGACTGCTGTCTTTTTCGAATATGATGTTGCTGAACTGGCTCATAAAGCGTGGCGACGTTCAGACGATAAGTTTTTGGGTATCGTTACGAAGGCATGGGGTGTTCTGGGGAAGGATGCAGGGCAGTCAGCTGCTGATTTTATTAAAGCGGGTGGAGCTGATGGGTATGGTGTTTACAAGGAGGAGGGTGGATTTTTAGGTTCTTCTGACAAAGGATTTGTTGTTTTTGGAGAGAACCCGGATCTTCAGAATGCTTTATCGGAATGGTGGAAAACGCGTCCTGAACTTTTATCTCAAAGGGAGTTTCTTTCTGAAAATCTTTCGCCTAAGGCATTTTTGTTGTTTGAGAATGTGGAAACACATGCTGAGGGTGCTTTGGCGGGAGCTGTTGTTTCGTATGATCAACGTGCGGGGACTTTTAGGATTTCGGTTTTTGATGCTGGGAAAAACGGGTTCCCTCAGGATGAAAGAGGGCAGTTGAAGGTAGTTGTTAAAGAGAGTGGGAATTTTGTTCAAGGTGAGAATAGTCATGGTCAGGGTATGGCCATGGGAATTCTTTTTAACAAGGCGAATACCATGGGAGTTATTTCTCATGGTCTTCAGGCTAGGGCGGAAAAAGGATCAAGGGGGATTGTTCCATCTGTTTCTTATGACGGTCCCCGTCAGGGGGAAGTTGCGAAGCTTCCCGGAACAGCGGTTTTTGTGGAATATGATCTCGCGGAGTATGCGCAGGCGATCTCTATTGATCCTCTGATTCTTGATCATATCTTTAAATTTTACTCAAAGTCAGGAACGCAGGAGACTCTTTGGCCTGATAAAGATAAAGCTGAGGCTGACCCGCAGTATTTTCTGGAACTTATGTCGGCGATTGCGGGGGATCTTTACGAAGACAACAAAAAGCCTGTTGTTTTTAGTACTGGGCCGATTGCGCGCATGGAGTTCTTTTTTGATCGTCAGAAAATGCTGATCATTAAGTTTGTGCTCAGAGATGGACGTGGTTACCTTCGCGAAGGACCGACAATTACTTTGTATGATGTTTTTAATCCAGCGAATATGAGATTTTTGGAGTCAGAGAGGGAGACGTTGCCTGGATGGGTGAAGGGCGCCGATCCCAAAGAATTTCTTTTAAAGTTTGTTCAATTTCTTAAGGTCGGGTATCAGACACATCTTGAGAATATGCAGCGGGATCTTCCCGCGCAGCAAGAGGTTATTTCTTCGGAGACGTCTGTAGAGGTTGTTGAAGGCTTTGATAAGCATGTTTTGAAAGATGACCTCATCAATGGGGGACGATTGGTAAATGTGTTTCCTTTGAAAGAGGATCAAGGATTTGTTGTTAAAGAGGTTCTTAATGATTTTTGGACCAAGGAGGCGGCCCTTGTCTTTGTCCATAATTCTGTTCTTCCGGATTACATGACTGATCTTAGGTATTATCGAGATGTTATTGTTCCGTATGAAAGAATTGTTATTTCTCGTGAAGGAGCGATTGATAATGTGGGGGGTGTTTATAGGGTTTATTTTGTTCAAGAGAGGCTTGAGCCTGTTCCGCGAAATGTTTCTGAGTTGGATCCCATTTTTCGGGCTTTTAAAGAAATGGCCAAGAAATATGTTCTTGCCCTTGATAAGCAGCGGGAGGCGAGGGATGTTGATTCTATTCTTGAGGTTAAGGGTCGAATATCTGGTTTTGCCAATACGGGTGTTGATAAGCAAGGAAATGTGCGGATATTTGATCTGGATCATGTGACCTTAGCTCAAGAACCAGCCTTTGTCAGGAATTCCAGAGAAGTTCTAGGTGATCTTGTTGGTCGGAGTATAAGTCTTCGAAAGAAGTCGCCTGATTATACGGATGGATCGCCGCCTCTTTCTATCGGCGAGCCTGCGCAGAGCGTCTGGCCAGAAGCCAAGAAGAATTTTATTGGGCGCGCGATTACCGCGTGGGAGGCTATTACACAGGAACCACCCATGAGTGCGGCGGGGCTTAATGAGAAGTTGTCTTATAAAGATGAAGATGGGTTCTTGGCTTTCTTTGATATTGATCCTGATGGAAAGGTGGACGTTTTTTCGATTCGGAAATTTCTTTCTGGCTGGAATCAAGAGAATAAAAGGGCTGTGGCAGCGGCTTCACAGGTCTTTCATGCGTATCTTTTGGAGAACATTACACAACATGCTACGGATAAAGACAGGACCACGCCAGGGGCGGTGATGTTTTATTTTGACAAGGAGCGTAATGTCATTCAGGTTGCTGTCATGGATCGCGGTAAAGAGGGTATGCCTCGAGATGAACAAGGTCGTTTGAGCCTGACAATTCGTGATAATTATAAATTTTCACAGCGTTTAGGGACTCCGGGGTTTGGTTTGGCCTTGAAGAACATTTATGTTATTGCTGAAGATCTTACAATCATGTCCCATGGACAGTATCTTAATCCATCATTTCCAAAAGGTGACAAGGGTAAAATCCCGGCGTTTCCTTACAAGGGGGAGTCGGAGGATATTGTTAGGACGCTTCCCGGAACACTTGTTTATGTGGAAACGCCTGCTCAGAGTAAGCCACCGACAAAGCAGCAGTTGGAAGCTTTTGGGCTGAATGAGAAGGGGGAACCTTTAGATGATCCAGTTACTCCGGGAGGCGTGGACCTTGATCCATCACGTATTCGCATGGATATCAAAGGTCATTCTGTTTTGGGCATTATGAGTGCGCAGGATATTCGTCTTCTTGATCAAAAGATTACGGGGCTCGTGCCTGTGATTATTGGATCATCGACAGTGAATAGTTTGAAAGATTTTCTTGAGGGATAAGCATTTTTGTTATCATGTGTGGGATTATTCCATATAATCTTCTTTAGCATTCGTATGATTTAAATTGTATAACTTTATAGAATTATGATTTGAAGGTGGTATGATATATCAAATATTAAATAAATGGCATCACATTGAAAGGGGGTGACGACGATGGGAGACAAGAGCAAGGGTAAGAAAGATAAGAAGAAGAATAAAAAGCCAAAGGCTGGCAAGAAGTAATTAAAGACACGGTAGGGTTTTCATAAACGCATATATTGCGATCGCGCAATGCGTAACGTAATCACAGGAGGCAGTATGGGATTTCAAGGTGGCGGCAAATACAACAGCGGTCCGAGAGAGATGCACAAGGCAACATGTGGAGATTGCGGCAAGGAATGCGAAGTTCCTTTTAAGCCGAGAGAAGACCGTCCTGTGTATTGTAAGGAATGTTTCTCAAAGCATAAACCCAGCAGATGACCTCGTCCCAATAATCAGGGGCACATTTCATTTGTGAAAAATAGGCACTTTTCCTGAGAGCAATCCGGAGGTGTCTGTTTTTTTTGATGAAATCTTTTAGATTTTCGAAACGAAACTATTCTTGGGTGGTTTGACGGGTTGTGGCGATGACCTCTTCGGCCTTGAAGGGTTTGATCATATATCCTGTCGCGCCTTGGCGCACAGCTTCCAGCGCATGTGTCTCTGATTTATAATCTCCCACCGCGATCACGGTCAATTTTGGAAGTTTTTCGTGGATGTCTGCGAACACATCCGTGTTGATCCCGTCTTCATTGTGCAATCCCATGAAAACAAGGGTTATGTTGTTTTGTCTAGAAAGAATTTCAAGGGCATGGGCTTGTGATTCGACGACAATGAGGGAGGAATGGTTTGCAAGGATGAGCTTTAAGGCCTCGCGTGTGCTTTCTTCAATATCAGCAATGAGGATGGGGTGTGTCATGGAGGGTTATAGGGTCACGGGGGTTGTTACACAAAGGATCTTGGCTGTGGCGCTTAAGGGATTCTCAAGCGAGTGTGGTTGTGCGGCTGAGAAATAAAGGGAGGACTTCTCCGTCAGTTTGATCGCTTGTTCTCCGATGTGGACAATGATGGTGCCATCGAGGACAAAGACAAATTTCTCGCTTCCCGGTGTTCCTTTGTCTGTCTTGGTTGATCCTTTTCCCTGGATACGGATCAGGGCAGGGAGCATCTTTTTGGAAGCGCTTTGGCGCGTCAGAAGTTCTGTTGATACTTTATCATTGGGAGCTGTGAAAACCTCGAGGTGGTCTTTGGAGGTCACAGGAACAGCGTCTTCCGGACGAAGGGTCTGGTAGAGTTCGGTGATGTCCACTCCTAAGGCCTGGGCGATCTGAATGTGGGATTCAACGGTTCCCGTCATCTTCCCGTTCTCGATACGCGAGAGGGTGGCGATCTGGACTCCGCTTGTGGTCGCGAGCTCTGTAAGGGAGATCTTTTTGATTTTTCTGAGTCGTTGAACCTGTTGGCCGATCTGCAGCATAGGACTCCTCTTTTTGATGTGCGATAAATATAACATATATTGATTAATAATCAAGGAAAAGATTCCCTTGCGACTTTTTTGATAAAATCGCAAGTGATTATTTGACAAATCAGCAAACATATGCTATGCTTCCATCAGACTCGTTGATGCTTCATCAACAGTTTCCCATCCCCAGTGGGCAAATAAGAAAGTAGTCTTATGCCCGTACAGCAATCGATATCAGTTTATACCGTTTTGATTCTACTGAAAACAATGCGATCAAGCCTGGGGCTTGAGGCCATGTCGGAATTCCTGGATGCGTATACCGCGTGTGTCGAACGCTTGAATCCTGAGCTTAAAAGAGAAGTAAGTAAGGCCCTTTGCGATCGGGCATTGTTTAATCTTTACGAATCGGTGATGAAACATGAGAGAAATTAATTTGTGTCTTCTTATAATGTGCCTGTTGGTCTCCTTTGCCTTCGCAGAAGAAGCCTCGTCTTGGAGAGACCTGCCTGCCGCCCTGAGCGGCGAAAGAATCAACCGCGTATCTCTAGATCCTCAAGAACCGAACAGGATCTATCTTCTCACTACCAACGGGCTTTTATCTTTTTCGATGACATTAGACGGTGTCACACGTGTGCCTGTACGTCTTTATAGCGGCAATGTTCATGATGTGGCTATTAGGGAAAGAGGGCAAGGGCTATTGGCGGCAACAGACAAGGGGCTTCAGTTTTTGACGGATAGGGCAAAGGGTTGGCAGAGTATAACGCAGGGAGATAAGGCATTTTCAGTACTCGAAGAATCTGGAAAGCTTGCTAAATCCCCCGTGAACACGCGCGGCCACCGAAAGAGCCGCAAG
>JADGCU010000103.1 GCA_015228785.1 Candidatus Omnitrophota bacterium | reverse complement strand
GCATGCTCAGTTCTCGGGTAAGGATTTGATGTATCGCGATCCTGTGACCAATGAGAAATTTTATCATTTTGTTATTGAACCCTCTGGCGGTTGTGATCGTGGGACGCTGGCATTCTTGACCGATGCGTATCATGAGGAAATCGTGAAGGATGAGACGCGCGTGGTTATGAAATTTCATCCCAAACTGGCGCCGGTCAAGGTTGCGGTGTTTCCGCTGTTGAAGAAGAATGACGGCTGTGTGACGATTGCTAAGGGTATCAAGGCCGATCTTCAGAAAGAATGGAATTGTGCGTATGATGATACCGGTGCGATCGGTAAGCTGTATCGCCGTCAGGATGAGATTGGCACGCCGTTTTGTGTGACCGTTGACGTTCAGTCGCTCGAGGACAAGCAGGTGACGGTTCGTGAACGTGACACGATGCTCCAGGTGCGTGTGCCGGTGGAAAATCTGAAGGTTTATCTGAAAGAAAAATTGAGTTAGACGTAGGACGTTTGACGTAAAGACGTCTTACGTCTGGCGTCTGACGTCTTACCTGAGATCGGATCTATCCCGTCCCAACGTGGGGCGGTACGATATAAGGGGAATGACCCCGATATAAATAAAGAAGGAGTCAAAGAACACATGGAAACAAAACACGTTTTTTCGTATGGCGCTGGCAAGGCGGAAGCCAAGGGCGCAGAGCTGAGCAAGAATGTGCTTGGCGGTAAAGGGCTTGGCCTTATGGAGATGTCCTCCATCGGGATCAGGGTTCCTGCTGGTTTTACACTTACGATCCAGACTTGCGAAGAGTATTACAAGCTCGGCAAGAAGCTTCCCAAGGGTCTTGAGAAAGAAGTCCTGGATGCGGTCAAGAAACTTGAGAAAAACACAGGCAAGAAGTTGGGTGATGCCAAAGATCCTTTGTTGGTGTCAGTCCGTTCCGGCGCCGCGCGTTCTATGCCTGGCATGCTTGAGACTATTTTGAATTTGGGTCTCAATGATATTTCTGTCGAAGGCCTGGCGAAAAAGACGGGGAATCCGCGTTTTGCGTATGACTCCTACCGTCGTTTTATCCAGATGTTTTCGACGACTGCCATGGGGCTTTCCAAAGAGCCGATGGAGCATATGCTGCATCAGATGAAGCATAAGCTCGGCGTCAAGACGGACCCTGAAATTCCGGCCGAGAGCCTCAAGGAATTGTGCGAACAGTTTAAGACATTCTACAAAGAAAAGAAGGGCGAGCAGTTCCCTCAGGATCCTTACAAGCAGCTGTGGGGTGCTATCATGGCTGTCTTCAATTGCTGGGATGCGGAAAAGGCAGTTACTTATCGCCGCGTTGAGAAGATCACGGACTTAAATGGTACGGCCGTCAACGTCGTGCAGATGGTCTTCGGGAACAAGGGCGAGAATTCCGGGACCGGCGTGTGTTTTACGCGCGATCCGAATACCGGCGCCAACGAGTTTTACGGCGATTATTTGATCAATGCGCAGGGTGAAGACGTTGTGGCGGAAATAAAATTAGAATTTGACCTGCTCTCAAGGCCAATACAAAGGCTCCCTTGCCCCAGATACCCTCATATTTCAATATTCCAATTATCAAAAACCAAGACTATGACTGCTAAATCCTCATTAATACAACCAAAATGTTTCGAGAAGCCTACCGCGAGATTAAATAACTATACAACTTTGACGTATTCTCGACCGCGAGGGGATCATTAACAAGAAACCGAATGCCTGTCTGATAAGGTTCTTGGCCATCAATATGCTTGACCCACAAGACCAGCCCCACAAGGTACAGGCTCCCCAAGACCGACTCATCCACAACAATCCTGACCTCCTGACCCTCTCCAAACTCAATAGGACTGTTAAAACGACACCCCTGATGATGCATATCCGTAAGCCGGATATGATGATAAGTTCCCTCTTTTGTCAATCGGCATTTAGCGACAACATCAACAGGAACCCTATGCCATTCGCGTTTTTCTATCATAATATGCCCCTGATCCCTTGATGCGCACCAAGAAATAAAATACTACAAATCCTACCCGGTACTTTCCAGAAATTTATTGCGGCATCAAATATCCATACAACTTTAAAGAATTCTGAGCTGAAACAGAATCATCAATCAAAAGCCGGGCGCCTACCCGATACGACTCAGGGCCATCAACACGCTCAACCCATAGGGTCTCACCCACAAGATACAGACTTCCCAGGACCGGATGATCGACAACCATCCGAATAGGCCTCCCTTTCTCGAACTCCACGGCGCTGTTAAAACAAAATCCCTGATGATGCATATCTGTAAGCTGAACATGATGATACGTCGATTCTCCTGCTAATCGACATTTAGCAGAAAAATCCAAAGGAACCCGCTTCCATTCACGTTTTTCAGTCATAATACTGCCTCCTAAAAATCTTCACTTCAACTTGATCGTCCCTAACATGCGCTGAAAAAGATCAAGAAACATATCCCGATCTTCCACCTGACTAACAAAAGAAAAGAAATAAAGACGCCCCTTCTGTTTTTGAACCACCATCCTCTCTGTCACGGCCACAAGATCCGCATCCATAGTCTCAAATTTATACGGCCGCTCGTAGGTGATCTCAAAAACCTGGGCATCCTGTCCTGCCATGTTCGCTCTCTTTCGTTCAACAACCTTAGCCGATGGCATTTTAGAACGCAATTGAATTAACCCATCGATCTCTCGATCGACAACCGCCTTCTCAGCCGCTTGCCCATCTTTAACCAACAAAGAAATATGCCCCCCGATTTTCTTTTTAGGATCACGAGGAGCAAGAAATGTAACCTGAGAGAAGCTTTTATACGCGCCCTTGGATTCAACAAATTTCCATCCGGAAGGATATTTCATCGTCACATTAATATCCGCATCTTTGCTGCTATACATATCATATTTCATCTGATCACCGCACCCTCCTATAGAAAAACAAGAGCACATTAATGTCAACGCAACCAATATCCTCACAACATCCTCCTTCTTAACAATCAAAAATCTGGCAATAATTGACCTGCTGCGGTATACGCCTCACGTATCGCATCCTTTAACACGCTCTCACCCTGTTCATAGTAGGAATACCACGCGTCATTATTGCGATCCGTCAGGCCTCCACGGAGCTCTTCCCAGGTTTTCATTTGATTGCAGAAACAATCATATTCTTGATTAATAGAATTGGGAGAAAGCGGCGGCGTCACATCAGGATAACGCAACAAGGTCAACTCCGTCCATGCTAACGTATTATACGCATAATCTGCGTGTGTCGCCTCATGAGCAATCAAGGCCGCCATCGCCTGATCAGAATAGCCTCTACGATCATCAACAACGATCATCGCATCGCTGATCGTCCCATCCGACCATGTCGTATGATAAAAAACCGCACCTGCTTGAGCAGGATACTCTGCTTGAACCTCTGCGCTTGCCTCAGTCAACGCAAAAAGAGGAACATTCAATTGGTCAATCAAATCATAAGCATAGGCAGCGCTTGCTGTTCCTCTAAGCAATTGATACGCTGCGCTCATTTTGCTTGATACCACAGCAACGCCATCATCGGCAACAGCAACGCCCGACCATCCTCCACCACCTGTAGCTGGCGTTCCGGTATAATGAGATTCTTCCGAGCTCCCACCAGAACTTCCTCCCCCCGTTCCTCCAGTACCTCCCGTGCCTCCACCTGATCCCCCGCTAGTTCCGCCAGATCCTCCCGTGCTTCCTCCTGAACCTCCTGATGATCCTCCGCTGCTTCCGCCAGAACCCCCGGAACTCCCCCCACCTGTAGAGCCGCCGCCTGAACCTCCGCCCCCTCCTCCAGAAACACCTCCGCCACCTCCACTCCCCCCACTTATTTCTCCCCCGGATCCTGAAGAACCTCCCGGACTTTGTCCTTGAAGCAAATACTTCTCAAAACCAGAAGTCATCACCCCATCTTTATTATACGCGAT
>JADGCU010000102.1 GCA_015228785.1 Candidatus Omnitrophota bacterium | reverse complement strand
GTAAGGAGACAAGCCCTGAGGACGTGGGCGGCATGCACGCGGCTAAGGGTATTCTGACAGCGACGGGTGGCAAGACATCCCACGCAGCGGTTGTGGCGCGCGGTTGGGGTAAGTGCTGTATCGTCGGTTGCGAGGCGATCAACATTAATTATGATGCCAAGGAAATGGTTGTTGGCGGCAAGGTTATCAAGCAGGGTGATTACATTACTCTTGACGGTTCTGTCGGTGATGTTTATTTGGCGGATTTTCCCCTCATGGATCCGGTGCTTCCGGGGTCCTATTTCACGCTTCTTAGCTGGGCGGATCAGATCCGTACGATCAATGTCCGTACCAATGCGGATACGCCCTACGATGCCAAGAAAGCCATCGAGATGGGTGCTGAGGGTATTGGTTTGTGCCGTACCGAGCATATGTTCTTTGATACCGAGGAGCGTCGTTTGGCGATCCAGGAGATGATCGTGGCGGAAACGCTGGAGACGCGCAAGAAGGCGCTCTTTAAGCTTCTTCCGATCCAGCGTGAAGATTTCTACGGGATCTTCAAGGCCATGAATGGACTGCCGGTTACGATCCGTCTGATCGATCCGCCACTTCACGAGTTTACGCCTAAGGATGATGCGGGTGTCAATAAGCTTTCGCATATTACGGGCATTTCTCCGGAGAAGATCAAGCATCGCTGCGAGCAGCTTCATGAGTCCAATCCTATGTTGGGTCATCGCGGTTGCCGTTTGTGTATTACCTATCCTGAGATCCTTGAGATGCAGGTTACGGCGATTATCGAAGCTGCCATCATGGCTGCCAAAGAAGGGTTTAAGGTTCTTCCGGAGATCATGATTCCGCTGACGATGGATAAGAAGGAGTTTCAGATCCTTGAAGTGCAGACTCGTGCCATAGCCGAGAAACTCATCAAGGACGCCAAGTCCAAGGTGAAGTATATGGTCGGGACTATGATCGAGATTCCGCGTGCGGCGCTTCTGGCCAACGAGATCGCGGAAACAGCCGAGTTCTTCAGTTTTGGTACGAACGATCTGACGCAGATGACGCTTGGTCTTTCGCGCGATGACGCCGGCCGTTTCCTGCCGACGTATGTAGCGGCGGAGAAAGAGGGCGGAAAGGCGATTTTCAAGGATGATCCTTTCCAGAGCCTTGATCAGTCTGGTGTCGGGGCCCTTGTTAAGATGGGTATTGAGAAGGGGCGTTCTGTCCGGCCTCATCTTAAGGTTGGTATTTGTGGCGAGCACGGCGGGGAAGCTCAGAGCGTGAAGTTCTGTGTGAGAGCCGGGATGGATTATGTGTCCTGCTCACCTTATCGTGTTCCGATCGCGCGTCTCGCAGCAGCTCAGGCAGCTGTAGAGGCCAAGGCAGCGGGAAAACCCTCTGTTAAGAAGCCGGCAAAGAAATCTGCAAAAAAGTCGGCTAAGAAATAGGAAAGTTGTGTAAAATAGCGAAGTGTATTGATCAAGAGTTAAGGGTTAGGAGTTAAAAGTCAGGTAAAGAACGATTTGTCTCATTGATATTTCTTTACTTTATTTTTAATTCCTAACTCTTAATTCATAACTTTTGACATTTTTTGCATGGATTCTATAAGAGCTTACCTGAAAGATGTTCGTCCGATCGAGCTTCTCTCCCCCGAGGAAGAAGTGACGCTGGCCCGGCTTGTCCAGAAGGGCGATAAAGACGCGCGAGAAAAAATGATCAAGGCGAATTTGCGTCTGGTCATTTCGATCGCCAAGCGCTACACCAACCTCGGTATCCCCTTAAGCGATTTGATCGAAGAAGGCAATATTGGTCTCATGCGTGCTGTTGAGAAATTTGATCCTGAAAAAGGATTTCGTTTTTCGACCTACGCTGCCTGGTGGATCAAGCAAGGCATTTCGCGTGCGATTATCGATCAGGGAAAAATGATCCGTGTTCCTGTTTACATGAATGAGGAGATCGGCCGTTATAAAAAGGCGGTTGAGGCCTTGACGCACAAGCTTGGCCGAAAGCCTCAGTATGGCGAGATCGCCAAGAAGCTTCAAATTACCGTCGATAAGGTGAAAGAGCTGGATCAGGCGATTACGAAGATGTCGAGTTTGGATGCGCCCATTGGGGAAGACGGGGAAGGGCAGATCCATGATATTGTTGAGGATGAAAACCTGGCTTCTCCTGATGAGCAGATGGAGGTTTTTCTTAATAAAGAGCGAGCCAAGGGCATTCTTGAGGCCTTGGATCAGAGGGAACGGCAGATCATTGAATTGCGTTATGGCTTGCTTGACGGAGAAGCCAAGACTTTGGCGGAAATCGCGGAAGTGATGGGTGTTTCCCGCGAGCGGGTCCGTCAGCTTGAGGTTACGATCTTAAAGAAATTGAGACATGTGGTGAAGCTGCAGGATGATTATTCACCGAAGGGGAACAATGAAGAAGCCGCTGACGAGAAAAAATAGAAAACCGATCTTTGTTTTGGTTATTCCACGTTTTGAGGATCTGGCAAATTCTTTCTATGCCGGGGAAGTGACCAAGGGCGCGAATATTGCGGCGAGCCGGCTTGATGTCGATATTTTGATTCATATGGTGGATCGTCAAGATCATGCGCAGTGGCTGGACGGACTTTTAGATCCAACGTTTATTGATGGTATTCTTTTTGCGGATATTGATCGTGATTGGGATGTAGTTAAAAAGGCAATTCGTGCTAGCGTGCCGACCATGGTGTTGAATAATCCTTCTGCGGAGCCTTTTAATTGTATTGCGATCGATAATCGCGCCTCTGCACGTCAGGCGGTTGGCTTTTTGGTTGGTTTGGGGCATAAAAAGATTGCGACTGTGACGGGGGATCTTAATACTCAGGCGGGTCAGGATCGTCTTGAAGGGTATTATGACGGACTGGAAGCGGCGGGGTTGCCGAAAGATAAGAAATTTGTGAAAAAGGGTGGGTTTTTGCGGACCCCTGCGCGTAGCGCGGCTCAGTCCCTTTTAAAAGAGAAGGATCGCCCGACGGCTATTTTTGCCGCGAGTGATGTGATGGCCTTTGAGATCATTGACGTAGCGAAGACCTTAGGGATCAGTGTTCCTGGGGACCTTTCTGTGGTCGGATTTGATAATAATCTGGATGCGGGTGAAAATGGTCTTAAGCTTGTGACCTTCGAGCAGCCTATTGTTGACATGGCACGCCTGGGGATCGAAAGTTTATATCAGATGAGCCTGGGGCTCGCGAAATTGCCAGTCAAGATGCTTCTGGAAGCCAAGCTTGTCAAAGGCCTGTCGACCGCAACGTTGAGGTAATTATGAAGAAATTCGAAACACTCAAGAAAACGATTCGGGATGTTCCGGACTTTCCTAAGAAGGGTATCATTTTTAAAGATATCACGACTCTTTTGAAGGACAAGGCAGCCCTTAAGAAAACGATCGATGTTCTGGCCACAGAATTTGCCAAGAAGAAGATCAAGTATGTTGTCGGCATTGAGTCGCGCGGGTTTATTTTTGGAACTGCTTTGGCCTACAAACTAGGCGTGGGATTTGTTCCGATTCGTAAGAAGGGAAAACTTCCGGCCAAGACACGCGCTGTCACTTATGACTTGGAGTATGGCACAGACACTCTTGAAATTCATGAAGATGCCCTTAAGGCCGGAGATCGCGTGCTCATTGTTGATGATCTTTTGGCAACGGGCGGAACGGTGCAAGCTGTTGTCAAGCTTGTTCGGGGACTTGGGGCGAAGATTACGGGGATTGGTTTTGTGATTGAACTTTCCTTTTTAAACGGGCGGGAGAAGCTTCCAGGCTTGCCCGTCTTTTCGATCATCCGGTATGAATAGCCCTGTGTCGGGTGACCGTTCAACGGAATTAAAACATATGCAGATCCTTATTCGAAAAATCATGACGTCAAAAGCGTTCGGCGTTTTTCTTTTCTGTCTGGGTGGTCTTCTCATCGGCGCCGTGGGGTTTTCTATTTTACGCGGGACCGAGGCGTTCTCCCAGGAAGAGGTCAAGGGATTCCCGAATAT
>JADGCU010000101.1 GCA_015228785.1 Candidatus Omnitrophota bacterium | reverse complement strand
AAAGAGCCATCTATTCTGTCGAGGAACAGAATAGATGGCATAAGGAAGATGGTGGCGGCGACTGGATTTAAACCAGTGACAAATCGGGTATGAACCGATTGCTCTATCAGACTGAGCTACACCGCCAAAAGTGAAGTGTATTCTATGATAAAGGACGAAAATATCAAGGATTTTTGTGGTGTTTTACCGGCGGGTTATTTAGAAAAAAAGATCAAACTTAACAACCCCATAATAAAAATAAATGAAATTATATAAAAATCATTATAAGCAAAGAAGTCGCGAAGGCGTTCCTGAACACTATAAGGGAATTTCGTGCTCTCTGAGACTATGGTTCCTGTATTAAGAAGGGCCTGAACATCCATTTTTTTAAGTCGAAGGTACTGATCTGCGATCTTATAGGAAGCCAGCTTCTTCTCGTCAATCATCTGCATGATCTTTCCTTCAGAAAGACCTAAGATCTGAGATGCTTCCCTGACGGTAACATAAGGACTTACACTCATCTGACCATCCCTGCGGCTGCCCAACTATCAATTTGAACACGTTCAAACTTTAAAATATCCCCCTCTTGAACAACGGGAATTTTTCCAGATCTAACAAGTTCGATGATCGTGCCTTCATCCAATTCAAGATAAGATGCTAATTCTTTTACATTCATCCATTGCCCGGCTTCCTGAATCGTCATATGGCACATGCCCTGAAAGACTGCTCCCTCAACAATATTAAGTTTGGGGGCATTGATATCCCCAATTAATATCGCACTGGGAAGAAGTGTTAACATCTTGCTCACACTGATATTACCCTTCACGGTACCGGCCACAATTACATTGTCACCATTGATATTGGCTTCAACCCGGGCACGGGATCCCACCGTCAATGTTCCCCTGACATCTAGACTTCCAGAGAAAATCCCATTGATTTTAAGATCCACGGAATCTTTAAAACACAGGCTTCCGTTCATTTCAGCATTAATTTCGATTGTTTTAGGAGAAAGATCTGCCTTTTGAGGTTTTTTATCGCCAAATGCCATAATAAAACTCCCTTGGAGTGTTAAAGAATGTTAAGGAACTACTTTTTTTATAACAAATCGCACAGAAGAAGTCAACATAAGACAGCATTTTTTACAGAAGGACGCTGACAATGGTAGGCCAATCCCGCAACCATGGCGGCATTATCCATACAAAGCGACATTGCAGGAAAAGATACCCGTATCCCCACTTCTCGTCCACGAGCTTCAAGTCTGGAACGTAAAATTGTGTTGGCTGCCACGCCACCGCCCACAAGCAATGTCTTGGCTTTCCGTTTCTGACAAGCGAGGAGACTTTTTTCAACAAGAATATTCACCACGCCTTCCTGAAAAGCATGCGCAACACGGGGGATGGAAAAATCTTTCTTAGCTCCATGCTTCTGTTTGTAATAAAGAACGGCTGTTTTGATCCCGCTAAAACTAAAGTCATTTGTGCCAGCTAAAGGAGCACATAAAAAACGGATATCATTATCCTTCACAGTTCTTGAAAGCTTGTCAATGACAGGCCCGCCAGGATAGCCTAAATCAAGAATGCGTGCAACCTTGTCGTAGGCCTCTCCCGCCGCATCGTCCCTCGTCTGGCCAAAGACCCTGAAACTCTGAAAGTTTTTGATTGAAAAAAGACTTGAGTGACCGCCGGATACAACCAACCCGATCGCCGGCAAAGGAAGTTCAGAAAAAAGATCCTGCCCTTTGTCTTTGGCCTTATCGACTAGAAAATTAGCATAAATATGAGCATGAATATGGTTGACGGGAATAAGGGGCTTGTTAAGCGCAAAGCTTAAAGAATTTGCAAAAGAAATCCCCACAAGAAGGGATCCGATCAGTCCGGGTTTTTTCGTATAGGCAATCGCATCAATGTCCGTAAGCTTAAGGCCAGCACTGGAAAGCGCCTTCATCGTCACAATCGTGATGAACTCAAGCTGACGCCGCGATGCAATTTCAGGAATAATTCCCCCATATTTCTGATGGTCCGACAAGCTCGAAGCCACCACATTCGACAAAAGCGTACGGCCATTCTTGACCACACTAGCTGATGTTTCATCACAAGATGTTTCAATTCCCAGAATATTCATATCGTTTGATGTACTCTTTAACAGGAAGGAACTCAATCCCCTCCTGGCGGAGTTTATCCGTTTGTTCTTTAATGATCTTTAGGGTCAATTCCCTGTCATGTCCTATCACGAGAGCAAAACCACGTTTTCTAGCCATTCGAACAGCAGAAGCAAATTGCCATTCGATCGCCCCGCGTTCATTGCGATTATCAAGAAAAACATTTCGCTTTGCAATCTTCATATTAAGGCTCTTGGCAACGTCCATGCCCACAGACTGTTCCGATGTCACACTATCAATAAAAAAGAGACCACGTCTTTTTATCTCATTTAAAACAACCTTCATGACAATAGGACTTTCGGTTGCCTTAGAACCAGTATGATTATTTACACCAACAATTCCAGGCATCTCCTGAAATCTTTTATCTAGTAATTTCTTAAGCTCTGGAACAGACATCTCGGTCGTTAAGTGATACCCCGCAGGATACGTAGCATCCGGCTTATGTGGCTCCATAGGAAGATGGATCATGGGTTCTTTACCGCTCGCTTTTGCACAAGCAATAACCTCTGTCGAGAAAGGAAGCTCAGGAAGAATGGCTATCCCCAAAGGAACCTTAATGGCCTCAAGATATTTACAGTGCGTACGGTTATAGCCCCAATCATCAAGAACAATCGCCATGTAAGCCTGTGTGACCACAGGCTTTCCTTTGGGCTTAAGAGGCTTAATGGGAATCTTTCGTGATGTTCCCTGCGAAGGCCTTTTGACCTTCCAGAGTCCCCCGTCCTTCTTAAAACATAGAAAGTATCCCTGGATACAAATAACCGCAAAAAGAATCCAGACGCCAATAATTATAAAAGGACCCCCCTTAAAACCATTCCGGGGAGAAACAGACTTCATGATTTTGTTCCTGACTGCAACATCTTGTACACCCGGATTCCCTTGATCACGCTGATCGCGGATTGAATCTGGTTGTCCGTGCTCATTCGTTTCTTAAGTTTAGTTTCCCGATGATGCTTTTCAAGTTCGTTAGGATCGGTAATATCTTCCTCCTGGATCTTCTCAAAAACAGCATCAACGTCTTTCTTGCCCTTTTTAATCTTTTTATCATTCAAGTCTTGTTTTTCGTTCTTAACTTCTTTCGCATCTTTCTTCTCACCTGTCGCGACATCATCCTCCCCGTCATCTTTAGGATAAATACGCTCAATAACAATATCTGGTGTGATGCCGATCTCATGGATGCAAACACCGGATGGCGTGAAATATTTGGCCGTCGTAAGCCGTAAACCCGAACCATCCGGCAAAGGAATGACCGACTGAACAGACCCTTTACCAAAAGATTTATTGCCAAGCGTCACGGCCCGTTTATTATCTTTTAAGGCACCCGCTAAGATCTCGCTTCCAGATGCACTTCCTTCATTGATTAAAACAACAATAGGCCAATCCGCAAATTCATCCTTGGTATTACGCGAAATGCTAACAGCACTTTGTGCTTCATGTCGACCTTTCGTTGAGACGATCGTCTTTCCGCTCGCAAGAAAGATTTCGCTAATATCAATCGCCACATTTAACAATCCGCCTGGATTATTACGCAAATCAAGGATCAGCCCTGTGGTACCGTCTTCCTTAAGTTTCTTAAGCGCTTTATAAAATTGTTGATAGGAATCTTCGCGAAATTCTGCTAACCGAAGATACCCAATACCATCCTCAATAACATGAGGATCTTTAATGTCTTGGACATGAATAATCTCGCGAATAATATCAAATTCATGAATTTTATATTCTGACTCGCGCAAGACTGTAATGTGAACTTTGGTGCCAGGCTCACCACGCATTTTCTTAACTGCGTCATTTAACGTCATGTCTTTTGTCATGTCCTTTTCAATCTTGACGATACGATCCCCGGCCTTAATCCCCGCTTTCCAAGCTGGCGTATCATCAATAGGCGTAACAACCGTCAACAGACCATCACGAATGGA
>JADGCU010000100.1 GCA_015228785.1 Candidatus Omnitrophota bacterium | reverse complement strand
AGAGCCTTCTCCCTTAAAATGATCACAGCCTCAGAACGCATCTGCGCAGGAACGGTGAGATCCGTCGTCACATCCCCTGTGCCAATATCCTCGCGTAAAGCCGCACGAACAATTTTATTGATCTGATGATTATTCATATTTTATTTTTGAATGATTATAGTATCACCCACTAAGTCTTTCAACCCTTTTATCCGGTAATACATCCAAAAAAATTCATGCTTGCGTTCCTGAGAAAAGTATGTAAAATTTAACAGCGTTTTAACTCGTTCTTTTAATTTAAAGCCTGCGCAGCATTTTGGGAAAGATCATAAAGAATCTGATCACGGCTTTAAATTGATTTCATTTTGCGCCTGTAGCTCAATTGGATAGAGCATCTGACTACGGATCAGAAGGTTACAGGTTCGACTCCTGTCGGGCGCGTATTTTTAAAAGGTCCGTTTCTGTCGATAAGGCGGGAACGGAATTCTTATTTATGGACTATAAATTCCATGAAGCCATGATGCGTGAGGCGCTCAAGCAGGCGCATCAGGCTGCCTCTAAGGATGAGGTTCCTGTTGGTGCCGTTATTGTTCATGGACAGCAGATCATTGGTCGCGCGCATGATCAGGTTGAGCTTTTAAAGGACCCGACCGCGCACGCGGAAATGATAGCCATCACACAAGCTTCAAATTTTCTATCGTCCAAGTGGTTGCAGGATTGTGTGCTGTATGTTACAATCGAGCCTTGTTCGATGTGCGCTGGAGCCATTGTTCTTGCGCGTTTGAAAAAAGTATTTTATGGTGCAGCGGCTCCTAAGACGGGGGCATGCGGGTCTGTCGTAAATATCCTTCTGAATAAAACGCTGAATCATCAGGTTGAAGTTGAGGGCGGATTGCTCTCTGATGAGTGCGGCATGGTCATGAGTGAGTTCTTTAAGAAGAAAAGATCAAAGAGCAGATAGATTTTGGAGAGGTGCCAGAGTGGCCGATTGGAGCTTCCTGCTAAGAAGTTGACCTGGGTGACTGGGTCCCAGGGTTCGAATCCCTGCTTCTCCGTTTTTTTCTCCAATTCGAACTTTTTCGAATTGGTTTTGTCTGTTGATCAAAATTAAGTAACAAGGAAGCCTCAACATCAACAATGTTCAGGCTTTTTTTGTGGCGTTTTATCTTGACAATCTAAAGTATAACTTTATAATTACAAATATGTATAGAGCAAGATTACTCGAAAAACCCTTCTTTGATGCAGTAAATTCTTTCCCGGCGGTCTTTATTGGCGGACCGCGGCGCTCGGGGAAGACAACTCTTTCTCAGAGACTTGGTCCTAAGTACAAGTATGTTCTTTTGGATGAGCTTGATATTCGTAAGTATGCTGCGGAGGATCCTCGGGGCTTTCTTGATCGGTATGCGCCACCGGTTATTATAGACGAGATCCAGAATGTCCCCGAGCTTTTGTCATATATAAAGGCGAGGATTGATTCTGATAAAAAATATGGGCAGTGGATATTGACTGGTTCGCAGCAATGGGCGCTTATGAAGGGGATCGGAGAAACATTGGCGGGTAGGATCGCTATATTGCATCTGTATCCATTTTCGATCACTGAAATTCAGAAGAATACTCGGCGGCAGGCTGGAAATTTTGAAGAGTTCTTGAAACATATCAAGAGCGGAAAGCATCCGGTTCATCAGAAAATATCTGCAGGGGAATGGATACTTGAGGGAGGGTATCCTGAAGCGGTGTTTGGTTCTGCGACGGCAAGAAAGACGTGGTTCTCAAGTTATGTACAGACATATATTGACAGGGATGTTCGGGGAAATGTTCGTGATGGGAATTTGAGGGATTTTGAGCGTTTCATTGGGCTATTGGCGGCCAGAACGGCGCAGCAATTAAATACTGCTGCGTTGGCCGTTGATGTCGGGGTTTCTCTTCCGACTATAAAGACCTGGTTGTCCCTTTTGGAAGCAAGCGGGCTGATATTTTTTGTAATGCCGTACCATTCTAATTTTGGGAAGCGGTTAATCAAGGCACCGAAATGTTACTTTATGGACACAGGGCTTTTATGTTATCTGGTTGGGCTTCAGGATGCGGACCATGCCATGCAGGGGCCTATGGCCGGTGCTCTTTTTGAGACGGCGTGCGTTGCTCAAATGTATAAGCGTCTTTCTGTGTGGAGTGATGAGCGGGCACTATATTACTTTCGTAGTTCAGATGGATTGGAAGTGGATATGTTGATCGAGCAGGGAGGAAGGATCTTCCCGATAGAGGTTAAGTTATCTTCTACCGTAGATTCTTCAAAAGTGGCTAACCTTATCAAGTGGCGTGAAGTTGCAGATCAGAAGAATTCCGATAGCATGGTGATTTCGACTTCTTCTAATACTGGGGATATTGCTCGTGGCATCAGGAATGTTCATTTTTCTTTGTTGTAAGTGATCTGTGGTGACCATTTTCGTGCCCTCACGAAAAAGGTTCTGTTTTTGGATGGAATATAGCTTCTTTTGTTTTTTTATCGTTAATGTCTCAGGGATTGTCGGGGTAAGTATAAAGGATTGGGGAATTCATGGCGAAGAAGAAAACAGATGTTGATGTGTGGCTTGGACGTGAGACATCTCATATACGGGAAGCGCTTGAGAATGCTTCACGTCATTTTGCCCGCACCGATGCGTTGACGGTCAACACGCTCGAGGCTATATACGGACAGGAAAGCAGTTTTGGCGTTTTACGCAGGTCTCGTGGTATGGCTGGGGCGGCGGGAGAGTTTCAAATAGAGAAGCAGACTGCTGAGCGGTATGGGTTGATCGGTTCAAAAGATAATGATCAGCGCTTTGACATTGATTATGCTTCTATTACAGCGGCCCGGTATCTAAAAGATCTGAATACGATGTATGGTAAGTCGGTGAAGGTGTCTGAGGGAAGGTTTACTCTTCCTGTTGAAAGCGCGCAAGAGCGTAAGAAGTTCGTGCTGGCGGCTTATAATCTTGGTGAAGGTCGGGTCGCACAGGCTCAGCAACTTGCTGAAGAGGCCGGTAAAGATCCTGCGATTTGGAATGATGTTCAGGTGTTCCTAGAGGCGGCGGGTGCAACAAAGAAGAAAGCTGTTGATGGACGTAATTATGTGGTTGATCTTTTAAATAATGAAGCTGGTTTCGCACTCAAGTCCCCGGCAGACAAGAAGGTCAAGAATAAGAGGCCTGGTAAGAAGATGGGTTCTTGTGTCAATGGGCATTGGATCACAAAAGATGGGCATCATATCCTTATATGCGATTAAGCTTGTTGTGGTTATTCCTGGTTCTACCGATCCTTCTTTGCAGCTGTGCTCGTGATAGGGAAGCTGGACGGGTCTTTGGCAATATGACATATTTTGTCAGTCAGCCCCTTTTTGCAGACAGGGCCGTGCTGGTGAACGGAGATTACGAGGAGAGATTCTTGAGTGTTCATTATGAGGACAAATATGTTTACGGTGATTTTAATCATGACGGGCTAAAAGATGCGGCTGTTATTATTTTTGAGAATTACGGAGGGAATGCGGATTATTATCAGTTGGCGTTTTTGATCAATGATGGCAAAGAATTGGTCCATCGGGCTTCCTATGGCCTTGATACGTGGGCGATCATTAATTCAGTTCGAGAAAAGAATGGCAAGGTGGTCGTGGACATGTATGTTCATCAGGATGGAGATTGTAATGCCGGGCCGTCAAAGCGCGTGCGTAATGTTTATGAATACAATGGGCCGGATGATTTTACGTCAAATCAGAAGTCGTGAAGGTTGAGTTATTGTCTTGATTTACAGGCATTTCGGACTGTTCTGCGTGATATGCCAATGGCTTGGGCTATTTCCCGCTGGGACATACCTAAAGCCTTAAGTTCGTTTGCTTTTTCGATGAACCTCTGGTATAAAGGTTGAGATTGAAGTGGCTCAATGATGATCTTTACAGTCATCAGGGACGCGGTTCGAATTGGTTGCAGTCGCGTCCGTATTTCTTTATTTTGCTACAAGGATTCGAAGGAGCCTCGCTGGATGCGAAGCATCCTATGGGCGAGGCGGGTGTCTGACCCGAAGCCCCTACGGGGCGAAGGGCAACGAATCCCTGCTTCTCAGCCATTTTGAAAAGGGCATTTTCGATCAATATCGGGAGTGCCCTTTCTCTGTATGTAGTTTGTTGTTTAATGCCGCTGTCTGAAAGTTATTCATGCCACCCGAGATGAAGCAAGTAAACAAAAGTCTTATTCTCATTTT
>JADGCU010000039.1:15232-18100 GCA_015228785.1 Candidatus Omnitrophota bacterium | reverse complement strand
CGGATTCTGATGGGTATAATAGGAATAGCGTCGACTATTTACATATTGTCTTTAAGAACAATAACAGTTAAGGATTAAATCTAGGGTCATTTCTCACATAGCCACCATCTTTTCCTTCAAATAAAAACCTTCACTCCTTAAAAAGAAGTGAAGGCTTCCTTAAGATCAACACCCGTATAACACCAAAAACCAAATGACCATGAACAACTTATAAAGACGGTCTTCCTAATTCTCTTTTCAGGCTCTCCACTTCCCTTTTCAGGCCCAAAATACGCTCTTCACGCCCAATGGACGCATCATAAAAGACTTTAAGTTCCCTCGCACGCCTTTGATCCTTTTCTTCTGCCTTCTTGCGCTCGCTAATGTCATTGAACACTACCACGGCACCAACTAATTCTCCCTGGTCGTTGTGCATAGGAGTGCTCGTATACTCAACCTCAAAGGAAGTTCCATCTTTTCGCCAAAACACTTCTTCATCCTTATAGTGGGTCTTCGCATCTGAAAAAGCAGCATAAATCGGACACTCCTCGCATATATAGGGCGTCCGGTCGACTTTTGTATGATGAATAAGCGCATGATGCGACTTTCCGATCATTTCCGCGGCTTCATAACCCGTCATACGCAATGCCGCCGCATTCACAAAAGTAGTCTTCCCCTCACAGTCTATCCCACAAATACCTTCCCCGGCCGATTCCAAAATTAACCTCATTTGCCCGGTCACCTCTCTCAACTTCTCTTCCGCCCGCTTACGCTCGGTGATATCCTGAAAAATACCAAAAACTTTCTTGACCCGTCCGCCATCCCGCTGCGCCCTACCCAAAGCGTGGACCCACAGGCGATTACCCTTCGCCGTCACAATCTCCAGCTCCAGATCAAACGACTCTCCCTGCTCGATCGCTCGCTTGACGGCCCGTTCAATAACAGGCCTCGAGGAAGCTTCATAATAATTTATAGCCCCCTCTACCGTCGGCTGGAATCCCTCGTCAACTTCATGAATATGATAAATCTCCTCAGTCCATGTCAATTTCTGACTTTCGAGATCGATCTCCCACCCGCCTACCCTGGCCGTCTTTCCTGTTTCATTGAGCAAAAGCTGAGCCTTCTTCAAAGCCTCTTCCGTGCGCTTACGCTCTTCAATCTCCCGAACTAACTTTTTTGTTTTTCTTTTCACTTCCCTGCGCAAAAAGACAATCAACACCACGGAGAAAGCAATAATGATCGGGATAAGAATGATCACAACATACTTGCTAACATCCTTAAAGGTAACGCGCTGCTTAAGGATGGGACCAAACCATTTCTTGTGAAGCCGGTCAAAAGTCCCATTAGCGATAACAAGCGACAACCCCTCATTAAGATAGGACAAAAGCTCTCGGTCCCCGTCACGAACTGCAAAACAAAAATCCTGCCGGAAATCCTGGAGAGGAAAATCCAGCGGGACAACAGTCTTCAGATTCATATGCGTTAATAACTGGATCCCCATCAACCGTTGGGCAATGACCGCATCAGCCTTCCCCGCAGCCAAAAGACGCATCGCTTCCTCATAGGTATCGATCGGAATAATGCGCGATGAGATCTTCGTCCGCCGAGAAAATTCTTCGGCATTGTCTCCCCGCATCACCATAATGCTTTTATCAAGAAGATCCCCCACATCCTTAATACGCGCGTCGCCCTTTCTGACAAAGACCGCGCCATGGAGGGTTAAATAAGGAAAGGTAAAATCATACAAAGCTTCCCGTTCCGGAGTCCGCCCGACAAGGGGCAAAACCTGTAGTGCTCCGTCAGCAAGGTCCTTCTTTAATTGCTCCCATGGCCCGGTCTTAAAGACAACATCGCGATGGACCTCGGACAAAGCTGCACTTAAGAGCTCGACAGAAAAGCCATCAGCCTTACCATCCGCAGAAACAATACAAAAAGGCGGGTAATTATCCTCTGAGGCAGATTTAACGACAGCGAGAACATCCGCGAAAACAAAACTATTGATCGAACATAACAATGCGACGAAAAAGGTCAGGCGCAAAGAATATTGTTCAATCTTTCTGGCGCCCTTTATAGATAAAAAGAATGAGCCTTTGACACTCAAAACGATCCCCTTTGTTGACACCATCCCCAGACCCCTTTAAACACCCAGGATCTTCTTGATCGTCTTGACCTGCTCTCTGATATCACTGGCCTTGGAAATATAGGCCTGCCCAGCACGCTTTTGATTGATCGCAAGAGCCTCCCCCTCAGAGACCGCTCCCGTTAAGAAAACAACAGGAATGCGCCGCAACCTTTCATCTTCCTCGATGACTGCCATCACCTCGCCACCATCCATATCCGGCATCCTCACATCCAAGATGATCAGATCTGGCAAGAATTTCCTGGCACGCTCAAGGGCCGTCTTTCCATCAGTCGCGATCATGACCTCAAATCCTTCTTTGGACAAAAACTTGTATAAAAGATCCACAACCCCTTTTTCATCATCCACAACCAGTATTTTCTTTGACATCGTTCTCTCCTTATTTAGGTTTTCATCCCTAACTTCTTCTTGACCTCTTCCAACAGCAGGAACAGGTCAACAGGTTTATAAATAATATCCTCCCGAGTAAAACCAAGCTTTTCCAAATCACGATAAATCTGCTCCTGACCAAAAGACCCCGTAACAATGATGACCGGAGTCACATCTTTTAAAACAGCTTTTTCCCTCAACACATCCAACCCTGACACCCCAGGCATCTTCATATCAAGAAGCATAAGATCTATCTGCATCCCCGACTTGAGCACCTCAATCGCCTTCTCGCCTCCAGATGCAAGAACGACCTCAAACCCCTTCCTCATTAAAAATGCAGCAAAAAGATCAACGATCTTCTTTTCATCATCAACAAGAAG
>JADGCU010000039.1:13895-15132 GCA_015228785.1 Candidatus Omnitrophota bacterium | reverse complement strand
GCCTCCCTGAGTCATGGCCTCTCTGGCATTATTCAACAGATTCATGAACACTTCCTGAAGTTGCTGCTCATCAATATGCACACAAACCACCTTTTTCAGAAAGTTCCTCTTTATCTCCACATGACTGCCCGACATAAACTGCTTCTCTAAGATCCCCACAACCGCCTCAATACTTTGATTGATCTCGACTTCTTTGATATCTCCTTTACTCGGGCGTGCAAATCTGAGGATCCTTCGAATCACATTCTTAGCCCTCTGACATTCACTGACAATGACCTCTAGATTATTCTTGTCTTCCCCGCTGATCTCCTCTGACATCAACGAAAGTTGCGCATTTCCAGAAATGATCATCAGGGGATTATTGACCTCATGGGCGATCTCAGAAACAAGACGCCCCAACGATGCCAACTTCTCAGAATTGATCAACATCGTCTGCGAGCGCCTCAATTCCAATAAATGCCGCTCCAAATCTTCCCTGATCTGATTATTATCCTCCAGCATGCTTGCTAGGATCTCACGGGATCTAAACGAGTCTTTTAAGGCGTCCTCTAATAGTTGGGCCTGATCTTTTAAACTCTGCTGAGCTTCCAAAAGACGCTGTTCATCATTCTTCTTACGGCTAAGGTCAGTTAGCACACAATACAAAAGCATCCGCCCCCGCATGACAATAGGAACAAGCGACACCTGAGCCGGGAATTCCTCTCCGTCAGCCTTACGATACACCCATTCAAATCGATGAAGCCCCTGGCCTAAAGCGATCTCCATAAGCTTTTTCATCTTCCCCAAAGAATCTTCGCTATCGGTCTGTGCCACAGGAAAGAGATTCGAAAAAGGAGTCTTTAAAAACGCCTCCCGACTCGCATACCTAAACATCTCAACAGTCACATCATTACAATCCACAAGACTATCTGTACTCATCAGAACAACAGCATCCCGGGAAGAATGAAGCGCATCTATAAATCGCCGCTCACTCTCCCGCAACGCATCCTCTGCCTGCCGACGGTTTTTAATCTCCGCGTTAAGACGCTCGATCAAGGGGCGCGTCTCTTTCATGGCGCCCTGCACCTTAAAAAGCTCCTCAGCCTCATCTTTCATATCAGCGTTTAATTTGTACCCTGAATCGCTCTTGTTAATAGTCATCCCTTATCGTCCCATATCCTTCTTAAGCCGCTCGATTTCCTTTTTCAATGACAAAATACGTTCTTCACGTCCTACTCTGGCCTTATAAAAAATTTCT
>JADGCU010000039.1:0-13810 GCA_015228785.1 Candidatus Omnitrophota bacterium | reverse complement strand
TGCTTCGTCTTTATAAAGCGTTTTTTTAGTAATAATAGTCCTGCGCACGCCCTTCTCATCAGTAAAGAATTCTTCATTCACATTCTCAAGGCCCGTCAGAAAAACCTCCTCATCCTTGGCCCAAAACACATCTGCCTCTTCTTTAGGAAAAAAGTCATAGTCTGACCTTCCTTTTATCTGATCAGCCGTACGGCCCATAAATACGTAAAAAGCCTTATTCAAAAGCACCCAGCGATGCTCGCGATCTTTAACAAAGATCGGGTCTGCAACAGAATCAATGATCCGGCTCAAAAACTCCTCAGAATTTCGCAACGCCTCTTCCGCACGCTTACGAACTGTAATATTCCTCACCAAGCCGTCGTACGAAACAACCCGCCCCATCTCATCATACTTAACCACCATCATATCGCGAAGCCAGCTAATTGTCCCATCACGATGATAAATGCGATGTTCCATCGGCATGACCTCTTGGCCTGCCACCGCGCGTGCGGCCATCTCAACGACCTTGGTACGATCATCCACATGAACCATGTGATACCAAAGATCCGGATTCGCCTTATATTCCTCATGCGTGTATCCGGTCACGGCAACGCACCCGAACCCGTGGGTTGTCTCAACAGCGCGTCCATTCTCAACCCGTACGGTATAAATATAATCTGTTGTCGACTCCAAAAGCCGGCGATACCGGTCCTCACTCTCGCGCAAGGCTTCATCCGTACGCTTACGCATCAGGGACTCTCCGATATGGGAGGCGATCCCCTCAAGGATCCCAACCGTTTCAAGCGTAAAACATCCCTTGCGCCTGTCGTTAAACTGGATCAGGCCCACGATCCTGTCCTTAATACGAATAGGCACTAAAGCGACCGAAGCATAGCCCTGATGAATACACTGATTGCGGGGATGATATCGTGGATCCTGCCCCAAAGGGATTTCCAAAAGAGGAAAAGAATTATTCGTCCAACAACTTCCCCCTGGAGTAAAAAGCGGATTGGTTGAATCGGTCTTTCCGGAAAGGACCAGCCCGCACGTACATTCCAGACGAACCTTGCCGTCCTTATCCCGACAAACCCCGCCGTCAACACTACGTTCCACCAGCGAATTTTCTGTCAGCAAAAAGTCCCTGGAAAATCCATTCTGGGTGAAAAACGGAAAATCGTCCCCCTCTTTCAACCGAATACCTACGGCATCAAACCCTGTATGTGCTTTTAATCTAGCAAGAATACACTGGATGGAATCCTCAAGATCAGCAGACTCATTTAATATCTGCAACACTTCGCGCCCCATATCAGCATAAGTTCCTGCCAACTTGCGCTCGGTAATATCCTCAAAAATGGCAGCAAAATAACCCTCCCTTGGACTATAGACGGAAACCGATAACCACTTGTTCAGAGGCTTAAATTCGATAACAAACGAAGATTCTTTGCGCGTGCGTGCAGCCTCCCCGTACATATCAAATAATTCCGGATGCGCCTCTTTAATATCCGGGATCACCTCTGTCACTTTCTTCCCCAGGATGTGTTCCCGATTCAGGCCCGTGATCTTCTCAAAGGCATTGTTCACATTCAAATAAATGAAATCAACGGGTTTGTCATTCTCAAACACCATCTTGCAATATGCAAAACCGTTTAACATATGGTCAAACAAGGACTGAAAAGGAACATCTCCTTCATTCTTGTTTTGATTGCCTTGCTTCATACCTGTCACCATTTCTTCCATGTATTCAATGTCAACATTTCCGGACTATCTAACTGCGCCCAAATACTCATTTGTTTTCTTCCCTGAGCGCTGTTTGGACCACACTGGCGAGCTCACCCTGAGAAAAAGGCTTATACAGATAATACGTCCTGCCGCCAGCCTCAACAAATTGCTGCTCTTTGAGAATGTTTTCCTTATTAAAAAGACCTGTCATAAAAACACATATCGTCTCAGGGCTAACCTTCTTGATCTTCCGACAGGTTTCGATCCCGTCTATGCCAGGCATATCCTTATCAATGAGGGCCAGATCATACTTGGTCTTCTGGACCAATGTCAGCGCCTCTTCACCGCTCAAGACGCTATCCACCTGATACCCCTTTGAAGATAACTCTCTCTTGAACGCCAGGCCAATCAGGGGCTCGTCATCCACAACTAATATTCGTTCTGCTGGCATAAGCAACTCCTTTATTGTGTAACGTTAAATGTGTCATGTGTAATGCGGGTGGAATGGAAACATGTTTAACGGGTTTCTTCCATAACACATGCCCCCATTAAACTTACGTTACACATTACACATATAACATTACACAGCAGGAATCCTCACTTTAAATGCCGTCCCGACCTCCTGTCCCGCCGGAGGACTTTCCACCAATATTTCTCCATTATGTTCTTTAATAATTGAAAACGCAACAGACAACCCTAATCCCGTTCCCTTCCCAGGTTTTTTTGTTGTAAAGAATGGATCGAAAATCTTAAACAGATCTTGTTTCTGAATCCCGCATCCAAGATCTATAAATTCCATCTCAACAAAACGCTTTCCATTTAATAAAACCACCCGCGTAAATATCTTTAATTCCCCCTTGCCCTGCATGGCGTCCCCAGCATTCTTAGCAATAATGACAACGACCTGTTCCAGTCGATTCTTATTTCCCCTGATCATGGACAAATTTTCTTCGAAGTTCATTAACACAACAACATCCCGGCCAACCAACACCTTTTTCCCCAAACGAAATGCAGCCTCAATCAGCTGATTACAGTTCAACACTTCTATTTCTCCTGTCGATGGACGCGAAAAACTCAATAACCCTCTGATAATCTCCCCCATCCTCTCACCCGCTGTTACAACTGACTTAAGATCCTCATACTCCACGTCTCCCGGAGATTTACGATCAATATAATGCCTGACAATCCCTAATATCCCTGTAAGCGGACTGTTGAGCTCATGCGCAATCCCCGCGCTCATGACACCTAAGGCTGACATTTTCTCAGCCTGAACAAGGAGCTCCTGTGCATTTTTCAATTCCTGATACGCAGTTTCTATCTCAGCCATTCTTCTGGTCGCTTCTTGCGCCGTAGCTTTCTCAAAAAGCGCCTCTAAAGCCTGGCTTTCTAGCCGTTTGCGCTCCGCAATATTGGTCAACGTCCCGACCATTCGCAATGCTTTACCATCAGCACCCAATTCAATGACATTCCCGCGTGTAGCAACCCAGACCCAGTCACCTGACCCCGTTTTCATCCTGAGATCAATATCGAACCGCTTCCCCATTTGGACACTCTGCATTAAATCCTTCTCAACTCTCTCAATATCATCAGGATGAACAAGCAAACGCCATGAAGCGTAGTTAGAAGGAAACGCCCCCTTCTCATAACCAAGCATCGTGTAATAAATTTCGCTGAAATACGCCTCCCCGCTCGGCACATGCCAATCCCAAAGTCCATCGTCAATAGCCGCCAGAGTTCCCGCATAACGCTTCTCGCTTTCGCGCAGCGCATTTTCTATCTGCTTACGCTCAGTAATGTCTCGCGCAATATTAAAAATATCTTTGATTTGACCCGAAGAATCAAAACGCAGATTGATCGTCCATAACATTTCAAACACTTGCCCGATCTTATTGACTTGCCGATTCTGATACGTCACATGCTCGCTCTTATCGCGGATCCATCCCTGGAAGGCCTTTGCTGTTCCTTCCTGGTCATCAGGATGAATAAAGTCAAAAGCCGATTTCCCAACACAGTCTTGCTGTTTTAGCCCAAAAATCTTTTCTGCTGTATGATTCACAAAGATAAAATTCCCTTTATTGTCGACGACCGTAATCAGATCATCCGTGCCCTCGATTACCTCGCGATAGCGTTCCTCACTTTCCCGCAACGCATCCTCCACCTTCTTGCGTTGCGTGATGTCAAAACAAACACCCATCATGCGAACAGGCTTACGCTGCTCATCGTAAACCACAGAACCAAGCGCATTGATCCAGCGAACTTCTCCTGTAGAATAAACAACACGATATTCATTAACAAGCTGCTGCCCTCCCTTGGCCGCCTGCTCAATGCTCTGCTCTGCCATCTTCAGATCTTCGGGATGAACCACCTGCCGCCAAGTTTGAAAATTCGCTTTTGCCTTCTCAGGTATCAATCCAAACATTCTGTATAAAACCGGTGACCATACCAACTTGTTACTTTCAAAATCCCAATCCCAGGTCCCCAATCCTGCAGCGCTCTGCGTCAATTGAAGTCTTTCACGGCTCTGTTCCAGATCCTCCAATAGTTTCTTGCGCTCCGAGAAAAGAGACGCAAGGGAAAAAGATATAAATCCCGTGATGCCCCAAAAGATCTGCATCTCAAAAATATTTTTTTTGAGCACCGCCTGACCCATCCCATGCCCGGAGGCCATGACCATAGCACTTGTTGTAATGATCGCCACAAGAGACATGGCAACACCTTCTGATCCGAAGCGCACAACCACCCACACAAGAAACGGAACCAGCATATATTTATCACAAAGAATACCTAAACCCGGCAAACTCCCGCCGTTAAGGATCCCCCAGGTAAGGCTAATAAAAACGATAGCCAGCATCAATCCTTCCAAAGTACGCCAGCTTGTGATGCGCTTAAACAGAAACTTCGGAGTTGCCAGAACAAGAATGAACGGAGTTACAATCAATATACCGATCCCATCCGCGATCCACCATATCGGAAACACATCCCAATATCGAGCCCCCATCCCTAAAGTCGTCACCATAGCGCCAACCAATGCCGCAAGCCCCACACCGAGAACAGCCCCCACCAGTGTCAGTCCAACAACATCATAAAATCGCCCCAGGGACAACGGTATATTGACAAAACGGATCAGCAACAAAGAAACAAGCAATGATTCAAAAAGGTTGGCAAAAGCAAATCCAAAGCTCACAGGCAGAGCATTCCCGCCAATGTAGTTGGCCAAAACATTGGCAGCGAAAGCGCCCACAACAAGCATGGGCCATCGTTTCCGGGGAGACAATAAAAGGACCGCCACCATAAACCCACTGACGGGCCAGATGAGGGCGATCCATTCAGGTTTCACAACGAAGAATAAACTCAGGCGGGCGATCACAAAGTAGGCAACCGAAATCCCAAGACTCCAGAGAAGATCAGGGACCGAGCGGTTTTTGTCTTCCCTCATGACCGTACTCCTTGATAGACTTCTTTAAAACAACATAGCGTCGATTCTATAGTGCTACATTACCTGCGTCAAAGAAAATAGTGACTATCTTAGAGAAACTAGACGATAAACAGTTTACATCTTTTTATGAAATATACATATTATTTTAAAGCCACACGCTCTAAGAAAGAACACCCTAGGCCTGCTCATTATTCCATCCTATAAATACATTGCACGACCCGCCCCGCGAAACCCCTCACCTCCCAAGATTTTCCTACTCGCTCAAAATATTCCTTATGAACCAGCCGATCCATCTCATCACCCGGAAAAACGACAATATAAGTCGCCCTCGCAAACCGGATCTTCAACCTCCAGGAAGAAGTGAACATTCGGATATTCAAATTCTTATACGCAGCCCCCAGATAAGCGATCGGACCAAAGCTGAACCACTGACTGACAATAACATCCGCCTTAAGGCCCTTGGTATCATTGATAATAATATTTAAACTCGCCTTCTTGGGTTCCTCTACACCCGTCCAAAAAGTGTAATGAGAAGTGCCTCCCGTTCGCACCATATGATAAAAATAATTTAAAGAAAAACTTATAAGAAGTCCCCAGCAAAGAACAAGGACAGTGGCCAAAACCCATCGTTTTTGTCTTAAGCTGACAGCAAACTCACCCACAATGACAGCCACCATCACAATTGTTGGCATAACCAGGAACATTGCAAAGCGCTCCTGATGCGGCCGGATCGCCTCCCTTCCCGCTATCACATAAAAGAGAACAAGGGCCACGAGAAGCCCCAGCAACAATCCGAATTCTTTTTTCTTATCTGCCTTTATGAATTCCTTAAAACCTAGAAAGAAAATAATGATGAAAAAATATACGAAAGCCGTGTCCCACCACCATGATTGCGGCGTATATCCCGAGCCACTAATATATTCAAAGATCGTTGTCCCGGAAAACAGACGGACATAATCAAGAAAAAATAATACCCATAAATTAGGAGATTGGATCCGGGTCAACACATGAAACGGCATGTTATTGAAAACAAAAGACCGTTGCCAGTAAATAAAGGCGACAACCGATCCCGCCACAATACTTCCCAGGCAAAGGAACCCAAAAGCTTTCAACGGGCTCACACGATAAGACCGCTTTAAAAAAGAAAGGACAGGATAAGTCAGGACAACGGGAACAAGAAATATATTCGTCGGATGGACGAGATATGCCGCCATGAGCGCACACACAGTAAACAGCCACTTCTCTCTTAAGGCGAAATAAATGACAATAATTGAAACGAAGGTAGTCTGGCTTGGATCCCAACCCATCCGAGCATACGCCATATTAATGGGAACAACCGCTGTCAACAGAGCCGCCAGGAGCGCCTTTTCTCTATCAAACAATTTACAGACAACATAAAAAGTCACAGGTATCAACGCAAGCCCGGTCAACAAAGCCGGCAAACGCAAAACCCAAAATGATAACGGCATAAAGGACTGCAAGATAACCAAAACACCTGTGTGAAAGGGATTTAGATAATTACCCGTAGGGGTATGAAGAAGAAAATGGTCACCTCGCAGCAAGGCAAGGGCATTTCTTCCATAAAAAGCTTCATCGCCATTAATCCCAGGAATGCGATCAAGAGCCATCATCCGAAAAATCACGGCGAGCGTAAAAACAAGAAAGATGTTAATTCGTGCCCATGATATCTGCGGAAAATGGCCAGCTTTTTTTGTCTTTTCATCTGCCATACGCACCCTCATCCACACGAAATGACTGGAACACAAGAATAAATCTAAAACTTCCCGGTCGTTAACAAAACCAACGTACACGCTTTGAGCGTTTCGATCCCCGCCGCTTTGGCCGAAGCTTGAAGATCATCGTTCTCAGCCCCGGGATTAAAGATGATCCGTGAAGGATGCTGCGCCAGGATCTCATCAATCATTGTATCTGAATGAACTTTGCTGACATAAAGCGTCATGGTATGAATACGGCCCGTTATGGCTTTGATAGACGAGAAAACCGTAACGCCATCCACATCAGGAAGGGTCGGATGAACAGGAAAAACCGTGTGCCCGTGTTCACGAAGAAGCTGAAAGGCAAGGTAGGCGTAGCGATCAGGATTGCGGGATGCCCCGACAAGAACAACGTTCACGCATCCTCCTTAATAGAGGGCATCCTTGACCATATCCCAAAATGTAGCAGGTGTAAAACGACCAATGTATTGATGCGCCCCGGCCTCCATACAATCATTCTTGGCCTGGCGCAACTGCTCTATCCCCTCCATGCTATCCATGTTATCCGGCGAGAACTGCGTAAAAACGAGGATCCTCGTATCTTTAAGGCGCCCAAAAGCCTTCATAGCCGCGATCACATCAGTAGCCGGAACCTCACCCATGGTAAGGATATCAATAAAAACAACCTTCGGCGCCAGAATAAGGCTGTTGGACAAAAACTCTATAGGATCTGACGTCTTTCCCACAATGACGCCCTTGTCCTGAAGGATCTTGGCTATTTCAGCACCCCCCTCAAGGTTGGGCGTCAGGATCAGGGCCTGCTTGTTTTTGCGCTCAAGATCGGCGCACGTAAATACATAATCAACCTTGTGAAGAAGTTTCTCGCCATCCATAGGTTTGGGGAGAAAGTGCTCCACGCCCAAAGTTTGAAATGATTCCCGGAAGATGCGATTATCCGTAATAATGATGATCGGAATATTGGCGGTCTTCGGTTCCTTCTTCATTTCCTTGTACACATCAACACCATCCATGACAGGCATGATGACGTCTAAGATCAACAGGTCGATCTTCACAGACTTGATGATGTCCCACGCCTCTTTTCCATTGCGAGCCGTTTCAACAAAGAAGCCATGCTCCTCAAGTTTCTGGCGCGCCAGGGCGACAACCGTTGGTTCATCATCTGCGATCAAAATTCTTTTATTCATATGATTCTCCTTACATCTATTCTAAAACAAGATGCCCTTTTCGCACCTGTTTTTTAAATTTTTCCAAGAAAAGACTCACTCGCCTGTCCATCATAATATGATGTTTCATGACCGGACGCTTGAGGATTATTCCCTCTAGCGTCGTACAACGCGACAAGGCCACATAGATCTGACCATGAGAAAACGTCCCGTAACCTACATCGATCACCACTTTCGAAAAAGTCTTCCCCTGGGCCTTGTGAATCGTCACCGCCCAGGCCAGGCGCAGAGGATATTGCTTGAAGGCCCCCACCACATCTGACACCAGCCTCTCCGCTTCCTTGTCATAAAAGAACCGGTACATTTCCCAGGTAAAGGGCGACACATCCACGGTCTGCCCATCAGAAAGGAGAACGCGGATCGCGGTCCCTGCCTCTGCATGAACAATATCCACAATAAGGCCGATCGATCCATTGACCCAGCGCCCCAGAGAATCATTATTAAGGAGCATGACCTGAGCCCCCATCTTTAATTCCAGGCTCTCATGCGTAGGAAGATTCTTGGCCTCAAACTTACCGCTGACGTCCCCCGGATATTTATAGACCTTGCCTTTTAAAGCCGTCAAGCGCGAACGGTTGATCTCATCCGCCAGGGCATTTGTCGTCGTCAAATACACATAAAACTCGCCCTCTTTCGGCTCAAAACTTTTATCAAGACGGGAATTCAACAGATCCAGATCATCCCCATTGAGATTATCATCTCGCACCGCATTCAAAAGACGAATGAACCGATCCTGTTTCTGACGATAGATCGTATCAAGCTCCAGATACTCCACCTCGATCTCGCCAAAAACCTTGGCATCAAAGAAAAACGGGCTCACATAATGTCCCGCAAAGATCTCACGCTCATCCCGGGTCACAACAGGCGGCAGCTGATACAAATCCCCGATCATGACCATTTGAACTCCCCCAAAAGGCTCCTTCTTGCGGGGGCCATGGATCCTCAAGAACGCATCAATACAATCCAGAAGATCCGCCCTGACCATGGAGATCTCATCAATGATCACGGTATCTAAATTTTTAAAGATCTCACGCTGGGCACGACGGATACGAATGATCTCAACACTGCTGGGCGTCACATCAGGCCGGAACCCAAAAAACGAATGGATCGTCTGCCCCTTGATGTTGACCGCCGCCACCCCCGTCGGTGCCAGGATCGCCACATTTTTAGTCGTGCTGGAACGAAAATACTGAAGGAGCGTTGATTTGCCTGTGCCTGCGCGGCCCGTCAGGAAAAGATGTTTGCGAGAATGCTCAAAAAGGTCGTAGGCTTTGAGGAATTTCTCATTTTTCTCGAGATGATCAAAATTCATAGGGCCATTGTACACGAAATCTACAAAACAGTTTCGTCTTTCTGTATAACAGTGGGGCCGTAGAGACAAAACAGTTTCGTTTTTCTATATAACAGTGGGGCATCCCTCTGTATAACCGTAGGAATTTGAGATATCCCTAATCCCGCACGTGAAACCCGATCTCTCGTTTAGGCGGCGCTGGTGACAACAAAGGAGGATCAAGGATCATCATGATCCGCTTTAAGATATCATTGATCGCAACCTCATGGGTGTCCAGACGCCCACGTAATTCCTTCTTAAGCGCCGCCAGTTCTTCAGCCAAACTCTCAGGAGATACCAGCATCTTCTTCATCCTGACAAAAGCACGAACAACCAATACACTCATCTGAATAGCCGATGGACTGTTTAAAACATTCGCTGCCATAAGTGCCCCGTGTTCTGTAAAAACATACGGCGAATAACGTCGCCCTCCGTATCCTAAACTTGAGGTCGCAATTTGCGACCTCAAGTTTAGGGCCTCGCTTTTGCGTGAAGTCTTTCCCATTTCTTGCGAATGCATCTCCCTCATCTCCTGAGATCTCAAACGAAACATAAAATCTTTCGGGAAACGCTCACGATTACGCTTTACCTGTTCATTAAGACGCTTGGTCGTCACACCATAGACCTGTGCCAAATCAGAATCCAAAATAACCTTCTGACCACGGATCTGATGGATCAAAAGATCCACAACAACTCGACGCAAATAAGATTTTCTTGATTTCTTTAACATGTCTCCCCCCTTGGTTGGCCCGGCTTTGGGGGGAAAAGCGAGGATGATGAAAGTATATTATATCGTTGATAAATTGTCAACAACGCGCCCCTCGCGCCTTTCATGAACCCCTGCGTTAATAACTCTTATCCTTTTACACCCTCTGCGTTTCCCTATAAAATAGAACCATGCTACAAAATTCTTTCATCAGAACAATACTCTCGACGCTTCTGATCGCCAATCTTTCAACCACCGTGACCTTTGCCCGCGAAACAGCGATCGGAAGACTCAAAAATTATGAAGCCGCGATCGTCACCATCAAGGGACAACAAATCGCTGTCTCCCCTGAGGAAACCCAATCGAGCGCCATTGATCCCGCGACAGGAAAAATGGTCCTCCTCTCAAATCGCAAGGTCAGCGTGACAGAAAATACCGGTGCCGGCATCGTGATCGACCCCGCTGGCATCATCACCACCAACACCCATATCATCTTTGGATCCAACATCATCAAGGTCATTCTTCCTGACGGAAATGAATTGCCGGCCCAAGTCCTTTTCGTGTCCCCTCAATATGATTTCTCGATCCTCAAAATCAACGCTGGCCAACCACTGACAGCCATCGAATGGGCTGATTCCGATCAACTGGCACTTGGCCAGGAGATCGTAACCATCGGCCACTCCCCTCTCTTAAATCGGACGATCTCTGGCGGCACGGTCATCGGCATGGGGACACGAACATCGCAAGAGGGAAATGTGACCCCTGAAATGATCCAACTCAACATCAACCACTACCAGGGAGATAGTGGTGGACCAGTCTTTGATAATAAAGGACGCTTTATCGCGCTTCTCAATGCCAAGCGCATGCTGCGCGACCGGGCCGCACTGGCTGTCCCGGCCAACAAGATCCATTTCGCCTACTTAAATCTTGTCAGCCCCCAAGAAAAGAAGTAAAGTGTTCCCCATGAAAATCGTTTCGCGTATTCCGCCTATTCTTTTCTGGATCTTCGCCGGGATCATCACCGTTACCGTTGGGCTCTATTTCCGTCTCTACCCCTTCTACCGTAATGTCTCCTCTGATGCGTACGAAAAAAGCACACTTATTGTGCTCTCGCGTATCCGCGCCTCGATCGCAGAGCAAGTGAATCAAAAGTTTCCCAGCATGCCCGCATCACAAAAAGAACAAACTGTTCAGGCCATGTTCAATAAAGTCATCAAAGAGGACAATGTAAAGGTCCGTAAGGCCTTTGATGATCTGGGCATGAAGATCCTTGAGAACACAAAAGAAAAGAAACACTATCTCTTAGAATCAGATTCATATTATTTTCTGTCACTCACGCAAAACATCCTGGAAAAAGGCGACGTCAGCCCGCAGATCAAAGGAAGCCAGTATTTTAATAACCTCATGCTGGCCCCGATCGGCTACTGGGAACCGCAGACATGGCACCCTTATGTCGGCGCATGGGTTTATAGAATCATCCACCTCTTTAACCCAGATGCGGACATCGCCTATGGCGTTGCCTTCACATCCCCCTTCCTTGTCCCTTTTGTTGTTGGAGCCTTCTTCCTGACCTGCTGGGCCATGGGCCTGAGCTGGTTTCCCAGTCTTATCGCCTCGATCTTTTTTATCCTGGCTGAAATTTATCTCAAACGCAGTACCTACGGCTGGTATGACAACGACAGCTACAATGTACTCTTTCCTCTCTTGGCCATTGGACTTCTCCTGGCGACCCTGCGCAATTTGGAAAACAGGAAAAAAGCCATTACCTTCGGGATCCTCTGCGCGGCCTCGATCTCTCTCTACACAAAATTCTGGTACGGCTGGAGTTTTCTCTGGGTCCTCATCATGGCAAGCCTTGGCGCTGTTTTCTTAAAAAACATTCTTTTCAAAGAGAGCCAAGCCAAAAAAACTTTTCACATATCCATCACTGTTCTTGTCGCTAGCATCCTTGGTATGCTCATCATGTATGGGCCGCAAGAAATCGTGAAGATCCTGGCCTTTGCCTGGGGGGAGCTTCAAAAATTCACGAAACCCGCCTTCAACGGCTGGCCTGATCTTTTTATCGTCGTGGGAGAACTCAAACACGGAACGATCGAGGACATCGTCCAATTCACCGGTGGAGCTGTCATGTTCACAGGAGCCCTTCTGACACTTCTCCTGGCGACTGTCCGTCTTGTCAGAAAGAGAATCCCTTCGGATGCGATCACCGTCCTCGCCTTGTTTATGGCTGTCACCCTCTTTCTCAGCTTCGGGGCACAACGCTTCACCATTCTTTTACTGACACCCATCGGCCTCCTCTTTGCTTTACTGATCCACGAGATCTGGGAGGCCCGGAACAATCCAGGAATTCAAACAACAACAACACCCCTCACGATTCTGATCGCCAGTCTCCTTCTCATCTCAAGCGCCTTTCCCATCATCACCAGCGAAAGAACGATCCGCTCGCTTCTTAATCCGATCTTCAATTCTGCCTGGGAACGGGCCTTGATCCAACTTCGCGACAAAACCCCGGAAAACAGCGTCATTGACAATTGGTGGTCTCCGGGACACTTCATCAAAGGAGTGGCTAAACGCCGCGTGATCTTTGACGGCGCCTCGATCCGTGGCGATATCGGCTACTGGCTGACACGTGTGTATCTGAGCCAAACTGAGGAGGAAGCACTCGGGATCCTGAGGATGATGAACACAAGCTCAAATTCCGCGGCTGAATATCTTGAGAAAGAAGGCCTGCCCTTATCAAAGATCGTCAGCATTCTCACGGAAGCGCTGGGAATGAATAAGCCCCAGGCCTTAGAATTTTACAAGAAGATCCTTTCCCCCCGCATGGCAGAAGATCTTATCAAACTGACCCACAACGTCCCCCCGCCTTCCTACATGCTCATTTATAACGAGAATGTGGATGGCAATGTCCTTCTGGCCTATATGGGGAAATGGGATTTCAAAAGGATCGAAGAACTCAACAGCCATCCTGACATGCTCAAAAAGATCCCGGCCAAGGGATCCAAAAACTATATCGACTTTCTCTGGAGCCTTGTTGGGGGCCCCTTCCGCCAGGGAACACCTCAAACACCTGTCGGGCAAACAGGCACAAAGCTGGTCTATCCCGATGGGGTCACCATCGACACCTCTGATATGAGCGTTATGATCGACTCCCGCCAATACGGCCACGGCATTCCACAAAGCATCTTCTACATTGACGGAAATAATATCCGCGAGAAGAAACTGGAAAATGCCTCCCTTAGCTATTCTGTGATCTTTTACCGGAATGAAAATGAACCGCCACGCTGTGCCCTCATGGACCATGTCCTGGCAAATTCACTTCTGATGAAATTGTACTATTTTGAGGGAAAAGGCCTCACGCACTTTAAGCCTTTTGCCAAAGAGGCAGACCTGACGGGCCGCACCAAGATCTATATTTATGAGATCAAGTGGCCAGAGGCATTTAAAAAATAAATCTTTCGACCCGGGTTTATTTAATCCCCAGCTTCTTTAAGATCCACATCATCGGGCACCAATTCGTAAATGCTGACTGAAGCAAATTGAGACCAATGAACGCGGTGAACCATAACCAGCTAAGGCTGACAAAATACGCCAACAGCAAACTGATCAGCAAGAACGTCCCCGCGATCCCTCTTAACATTCTCTCCATTATTTGACCCTCCTTGGAATACGACGTGTTTT
>JADGCU010000038.1:16132-18159 GCA_015228785.1 Candidatus Omnitrophota bacterium | reverse complement strand
ATCAAGGTGGAAAATACTATGCGGTGCCTGTTTTGATTCAGGCGCGTGGCGGGTTTCTTAAGTTCGAGAAGTTCCTGAGTCATCTTGAGCAGGAACGTATTTTCTGGCAGGCGGATTCTTTTTCTTTTACGGCAGATGCTCAGTATCCTCAGAGGAATCAGGTAAAATTTTTGATTAAGGTTATTATTTTGGACAAGTGATAGACGGAGGCCGGGCAGGGTCCGTTTTAACAAGGAGGAAGACATGTTTAGAAATTTAATGATAGCACTCGTCATGGTGTGTATGAGTGCCTGGTTGGTTTTGGCGCAGACCCCTGCAGATGGAACTGGAACACAGGCTGCTAAACAAGCGCCTATTGTCATGGTTGAAAAGATCGATCCTGTTCAGGCGGCGGCTAATGCCACAACAGGAGGTCAGGGTACAACGGGAGCGGAGGAGGAGCCTGCTGAAGTTCTTCAGATGGATATGAGTCAGGCAGGGGAAGTTACTGTGGATTTTCGGGATGCCGATATGCGTAATGTCCTTAAAATGCTTTCTTACAAGAGTGGGGTGAATATTATTGCTGGGCCAGAGGTGGAAGGCGTGGTCAATATGCAACTGAAGGATGTCCCGTGGCAGAAGGCGCTGGATGTGATCCTTTCGACCTATGGTTATGGTTATGAGCAAAAAGGCACCGTCATTATGGTGACGACGATAGATAATCTGAAGAGGCGTCGAGAGGATGCCAAGGTCCTGGCGGATCAGGAGCCTATGGCAACACAGACGTTCCTTCTTAATTTTGGGAAGGCGGAAGATGTTCTTAAGGCTCTGAATGCAATGAAGACTGCGCGTGGTAACGTGAATTTTGATAAGCGGACGAATGCGATCATTGTGAATGATATTGAGAGTAATATTGTTCTTTTTCGGGAGGTGGTTAAGAAGCTTGATACGGTAACGCCTCAGGTTTTGATCGAGGCCAAGATCATTGAGACGACCTTGGGGAAAGATGACAAATTAGGCGTAGATTGGGGGCTTTTGGCGCAGGCTGGTGGGGCGATGCGTTCAACGCCGTTCCCGTTTGCTTCCCAGTCCCGGGGCACATTCGTCCCTGTCCCGACTGCTACTGTGCCAACGGATGGGCCTACGTTGACATATGGTACTATTGATTTTCGGGGACTCACGGCGGTCTTGAATATGCTTAAGAGTCGGACTAATACAAATGCTCTTTCGAATCCGCGGATTGTGACTCTGGATAATCAGCCTGCTAAGATTTCTGTTGGTCAGCAGTATCCTGTTCCGCAATATACATATAATGAACAGCAAGCCAAACTGCAGGTTTCCGGCTGGAGTTATCTTGATATTGGCATTATTTTTAATGTGACGCCACACGTGAACAGCGCGAATATTGTGACGCTGGATATTGAACCCACGATTACTTCTATTGATCGTCCTGTTCAAGTAGAGTCTACCAGCATGCCGCTTTTAAATTCGGAATCTGTTAAAACAAGTGTTATGATCAAAAATGGTGAAACGCTGGTCATTGCGGGGTTGATCAAGGATACGGTGACAAAGACCGTTAAGAGGGTACCTATCCTTGGTTATATTCCGATTTTGGGCCTGCCGTTTAAGAACACTGTGGATGCGCACGTTAAAACAGAGCTTTTGATATTTATTACCCCGCATATTATCACCCCTGAGGTGAGACCGGTTGTTCCGAAGAAGTGATGGGTGCGCGGGAAGAGAATTTTTTCTTTAATCATTTTTGAAATTTAAGGAGTTTTTGTGTCTAGAGAAATCTTAATTCACGTCGCTACTGAGGAGCGTCGTGTCGCGATCGTCAATAACAAGAAATTGGATGACTATTATATTGAGCTTGACCGGTATCAGTCGATCTTGAACAATATTTACAAAGGGCGCGTTGAGTCGATCCTTCCTTCTATTAACGGGGCGTTTGTTAATATCGGGCAGGAAAAGAACGGTTTTCTTTACCTGACCGATGCCGACCATCCGCATCTGGAGGACTTTTCTCACCCCCCGTCATCCGGAAA
>JADGCU010000038.1:3329-16122 GCA_015228785.1 Candidatus Omnitrophota bacterium | reverse complement strand
CAAGCCTAAGAAGCAGGAACGGCCCAAGGGGGCTCCGGGCAGGCGCGAGAAAAGCACTTCGCTCAAGGTAGGTCAGGAAGTCCTGGTTCAGATTGAAAAGGATCCTTTTGGGACCAAGGGGGCGCGGCTGACAACACATGTTTCGATCCCCGGAAGGTTTATTGTTTATATGCCCTATGATCATCATTTGGGCGTTTCCCAGAAGATTGAGGCACAGGAGGAGCGGCAACGCTTGCGTGATATTGTGAAGGGATGCGACTTTGCGAAAGAGGGTGGATTCATTATTCGCACGGTTTCCTCAGGTCAGGAGAAGGAAGAGCTCATCAATGATGCCAAATTTGTTTATGAGAAATGGCAGCAGGTTTTAAAACTCGCCCGCGAGAAACCGTCGCCGGCCCTGATTTATAAAGAGGGCGACATTATTTGGAAGGTGGTGCGTGATCATCTGCGTGATGATGTGGCTCAAGTGCTCATTGATTCGAAAGAGGAGTTCGAGAAACTCGTCAAGTATGCGGATCTTCTGATCGGCAAGAAAGCTCAGAAAAAGATCCATCTTTACAAGGGCGATGCCAATATCTTCGAGGCGCATAAGATTCACGGGGAACTTGAGAAGATCTACGATCAGAAGGTTTATTTCAAGTCCGGCGCGTATATTGTGATCGAGCCGACAGAAGGGGTCACGGTCATTGATGTGAATAGTGGTCGCTATAAGACCCAGGCGTCCCCTGAGGATGCGGCCTTTAATGTCAATATGGAGGCGGCTCCCGAGATCGCCCGTCAGCTTCGCTTGAGGGATATGGGGGGGATCATCGTTATTGACTTTATCGACATGATGCGCGAAGACCATAAGCGCAAGGTCCTTGACCTTTTGCGTAGCGAACTCGGGCGTGACATGGCTAAGACCGAGGTCAACAAGATCTCGAGTCTGGGGCTTGTTGAGATGACTCGTGAGCGGACGGGAAAGACGCTGGAATCGATCAAATTTGCGGATTGCCCGTATTGCCATGGCCGAGGTCGGATTCGTATCGATTGACCTCTCCTTAAGAAAGTACTGGCATAAAAAAAGAAAATTTATATAATAAGGGCTCTTTCAGACAAAATAGTTACGGAGGATAGACGTCATGTACGCAGTTGTAGAAGTAGCTTCCTTCCAGTTCAAAGTGCAGGAAGGTGATGTGATCGATGCTCCTAGCCTCGATAATGAGGTTGGTAAGAGTTTTGATATTGATTCAGTCTTATTGATCGCCAATGGTGAAGATGTCCGCATGGGTGATCCGATTGTGAAGGGTGCCAAGGTGACCTTTGAGGTTGTTCGGCATTTTCGTGGGGATAAGGATATTTCTTTCAAGTTTCGTCGTAGAAAGAATTCCAAAAAGACCATCGGCAGCCGTCCGGATTTGACAGCGCTTAAGGTCACGAAGATTTCGGTGTAATTCAGAGAAGAAGTTATTCGTTCTTAATCAGGTTTAGGCACAAGTCACACGGCACAAAACAAAGGATCGAAGAAGTTTTTCGTTCCTTGTGTCCTGTGTCTTGTGCCTTTCTTATTTATCCCGCATTTCTTAATAGGAACAAAGGTATGTGGGATAAACCTAGCTTTCTTGGGTAGGGATATTGTGGAAGCCGACGATTTTTCATACGCACGATTTTGTGCTGTTGATATCGTCGAAAATTGGGCTACTGGGAAATTTTGGTTTATGGCATTTGTTGATACAGCGAGAATTCAATTAAAGGGCGGCGGTGGTGGTAAGGGCTGCGAAAGTCATTATCGTGACCTCTGGATGCGCTACCCGAAGGCCGATGGTGGCGACGGAGGAGATGGGGGAGATGTGATCTTTGTCGCAGATCCTCATATTCAAACCCTTCTTGATTTTCGGTTTAAACAGCATTACGAGGGGAAACGCGGTGGCCATGGCTCGAGTAAGGGGTCGGCCGGGAAAGACGGGGATGACTGTACGTTGCGCGTTCCTATTGGTACGGTTCTTTGGGATGATGCCACTGGTCTTTTAATCAGGGACTTGAGTGTGCCTGGTGAAAAGGTGATCGTTGCCAAAGGCGGTCGTGGCGGTGTCGGGAACATGCGCCGCAAGACTGTTCTTTCGCCTACCGTTGGTGAGGAGAAAGTTATTCGCCTTGAGCTTAAGCTGATCGCGGATGTGGGGATCATTGGGTTTCCCAATGCTGGGAAGTCTACTCTTATTTCAAGCGTGTCCAAGGTTCGTTCTAAGATTGCGAATTATCCTTTTACGACCAAGCAGCCTATTTTGGGGATCGTTGAGACGGATGAGGCCAAATTCATCATGGCAGACCTTCCGGGACTGATCGAAGGCGCGCATTTGGGAAAAGGACTGGGATATCAGTTCCTTAAGCACGCTGAGCGTACCAAGATCCTTGTGCACGTGATCGATATGGCAGGGAGCGAGGGGCGCGATCCGCTGGAGGATTATGACAAGATCTGTTTTGAATTGGAGTCCTACAGCGACCAGCTCGCGCATAAGCACAAGATCGTTGTGGCCAATAAGATGGATTTGGTTGGCGCAAAAAAGAATATTAAACGTTTCCGCAAGAAGTATAATGAGGACATTTTTGAGATCTCGGCCAAGGATCGCGAGGGTCTCGAGGAGTTGATCTTGGAGATTATCAGAATCCTTGAGGAAACTGCAGGAGCGGCGATTTAATGAACACACAAAGACGATTTCCCAGAAAGGTTAAGCGCCTTGTCGTAAAAGTGGGGTCGAGCTTACTGGCTAATCATATGATGAAGCCGCACGAGGCGAGTCTTACATCATTGGTCAGTCAGCTGTGCGATCTGCGCGATGGAGGGATTGAGGTTGTTCTCGTAAGTTCGGGAGCTGTTGTTCTGGGTTTGGGGGCCCTGGAGGAGAAGGTGCGTCCTTCAGATACGGCGTCTTTGCAAGCTGCTGCCGCGATCGGTCAGGCTCTGTTGATGCGACTTTATTGTGATTATTTTAAGGCTCGTGGGCGTTCGTGCGCGCAGCTTTTGTTGACATGGGATGATTTTGCGGACCGTACGCGATTTAATAATGCGCGAAACACTTTAGACATTCTTCTTAAGCGGGGTGTAGTGCCTGTTATTAATGAGAATGACACTATCTCGACGGATGAGATCAAGTTTGGTGATAATGACAAACTTTCCGCCCTTGTAGCGAGTCTGGTTCATGCGGATCTTTTGATCATGTTGTCTGATGTGGATGGGCTTTATAAGAAGGAAGGTGGGAAGCTTACGGAGCTTTTTAAAGAGATTCGTGAGATCACATCTGAAATCGAAGGGTCTGCGGGTGGGGTAAAGGACAAAAATGTTTCGCGCGGTGGCATGACAGCGAAGATTCAGGCAGTCAAAATTGCTTCTTCTGCGAATGTTCCGTCAATCATTGCCAATGGGCAGACAGATGACGTTATTCGGCGTATTGTGCTTGATAAGGAGCCTTTGGGTACGTATTTCTTTGAGAAGTCCGAGAAGTTATTGATGCGCAAGCATTGGATTACTTTTGTGGCGAAGCCTAAGGGCAAGATTATTGTTGATGATGGAGCCAAGAAGGCGATCTTGAAAGGAACCGTGAGTCTTCTTCTTCCAGGAGTTTCTGGGTATGAAGGGGCATTTAAAAGTGGTGATGTTGTTATGATTCAGGATTTTCAGGGTGAGGAGATTGCTCGAGGCATTACGAATTATTCTGTGTCAGATTTGGTGAAGGCGACTGACAAGAAGTCAAAACGTGAAGTTGTTCATGTGGATGACCTCGTTGTCATAGGGAAATAAGAATATGGATATTCAAAAGGCTATAGTAGGGCAGGCTCAGGTTGCCAAGGAAGCGGCGTTGCGGCTGGCGCTTGTCTCGAGCAAAGATAAAGATAGAGCGCTTAAGGCCATGGCACAAGCGTTGTGGGCGAAGCGTTTAGTGATTATTAAGGAAAACGTTAAGGATGTCGAGGCCGGTAAGGCCGCAGGTCTTTCGGCGGCACTCATCGATCGTCTGACGTTGAACGAGAAGCGCGTTAAGGCTATGGTCGATGGCCTCCTCGATGTTGTTAAGCTTAAGGACCCGGTCGGTGAGATTATTACAACGTCCAAGCGTCCAAACGGGCTTAAGATCAACCGTGTTCGCGTTCCTATTGGGGTTGTGGGCATTATTTATGAATCGCGTCCTAATGTGACAGTGGATTGTGCGGCGCTCTGTTTAAAGTCCGGCAATGCCGTGATCTTGCGCGGTGGTAAAGAGGCCATTAATTCTAACAAGGTGATTTATGAGGTGCTTAAAGGTGCTCTTCAGGGAACGAAGATTCCTGTTGAGGCATTACAATTTATTGACATAACGGATCGCGAGGCAGTCGTCGAACTTTTGAAACTTGATCAACTGATTGATTTGATCGTTCCTCGGGGTGGTGAGAGCTTGATTCGTTTTGTGGCTGAGAATTCTTCTATTCCCGTCGTCAAGCATTACAAAGGCGTATGCCATGTCTATGTGAGTGACAAGGCGGATTTGAAAAAGGCGGAGGAGATCTGCTTCAATGCCAAGGTCCAGAGGCCTGGGGTATGCAATGCTATGGAGAAGATGCTGGTTGGTGAAAAGATCGCAAAGAAATTCTTGCCTGTTATGGTGAAGCGTTTTCGTTCGGCCGGCGTTCAGATTCGTGGGGACGCGGCGACTTGTGCCATTATTTCTGATGCTGTTCCTGCGACAGATAAAGATTGGTATGAAGAATATTTGGATTTGATTTTGACCGTCAAAGTTGTGAAGAATGTTGCTCAGGCTATTGAGCACATCAATACCTTTGGTTCTCGTCATTCCGATGCGATCGTGACCAAAAATAAGAAGGAAGCGGATGCGTTTTTGAAAGGTGTTGATTCCGCGTGTGTTTATGTAAATGCCTCGACTCGGTTTACAGATGGATACGAATTTGGTTTGGGCGCAGAGATTGGTATTTCAACTGACAAAATCCATGTCCGTGGACCCATGGGGCTTGAGGGATTGACGTCGTATAAGTATGAAATTTATGGAAACGGACAGATAAGAAAATAGGCACATGGTACAGGCTGCTAAACGCTGTCCTATGGCTTTGATTTATGCGTAAAATTGGCCTGCTTGGCGGAACATTTGATCCCATTCACATCGGTCATCTTCTGATGGCGCGTGCAGCGCTTGAAACTTTAGAGTTAGATCAGGTAATTTTTATTCCTTCCTGTGTCCCGCCGCATAAAAAAGTGCCTACTTTGTTCTTGGCAAAAGATCGTCTCAAGATGGTGCGACTAGCAACAAGTGAGAATCCACAGTTTGAGGTTTCTGATTTTGAAATCAAGAAAGGTGGGAAGTCATATTCGGTGGATACGGTTCGGTATTTTCGGGAGATTCTTCAGCCCGTGGGGAAGTTGTTCTTTATTGTGGGGGGCGATGCGATCAAGGAGCTTGATAGTTGGAAGGATGTGGATCATCTTAAAAAGATGTGTTCCTTTGTCTCTGTCAACCGGCCTGGTTATCCACGCGGTGAAGAGAAACTTAAGTATCATGCGGTCACAATGAACGGTATTGAGATGTCTTCGACGGAGATACGGAAGCGTATCCTTCAAGGAAAATCGATTCAGTATCTTGTTCCTGATAGTGTTTTGCGATATATCAAGGGTAATAATTTATATAAAATCATTTCATAGAAAGGGTTTTTGTATGTCAAAGAGCGCAAAAGATGTTATTCATTTTGGCACAGACGGCTGGAGAGCGGTTATCGCCGATACGTTTACATTTGAGAATCTCAAAGCTTTGTCTCAGGCGTTTGCGATTTGGGTCCGGCTTGATGCCAAAAAGATCCCGGGCCAGGTTGTTCGCGTGGCGGTCGGGTATGACAATCGATTTCTTTCCAAGGAATTTGCTGAGACCGTTTCGACAGTACTTGCTGCTAATGATGTTGAGGTGATCCTGTCGAATGCATCGCTCCCGACACCCGCCTTGAGCCTTGCGACACGTGATATGAAGTGTGTGGCCGGGGTTGTGATCACAGCCAGTCATAATCCTCCGGAGTATAACGGGTTTAAGATTAAGACAGCGGAAGGTGGTGGCGCAGGAAAGAATATCACGGATAAGGTTGAGAGTTATCTCGGTGCGGAAGAGGTTAAGGCGGCTGATTTCAAGAAAGCAGTTGCTGATGGGTTGATTCAGGTTGTGGATTTGAAGAAGGATTACCTTAAATTTATCAAGGGTTATGTAAATTTGAAAAAGATCAAGGCATCGAAATTTCGTGTTGTTCAGGATGTGATGTATGGTTCGGGGGGCACGCTTTTCGGAGAAGTTCTGAAAGGCGGAAGGGTTAAGGCAGATTTATTACATTCGGATGTGAATCCTGGATTTGGGGGCACTCGCCCTGAACCGCTTCCTCAATATCTTCCTTTGTTGTGTCAGACAATGAAGAAGGGCTACGATCTTGGCCTTGTTCTTGATGGAGATGCTGATCGCATTGCGGCGGTTCTTCCGGGAGGCGAATTTTTATCACCTCAGAAGATTCTGGCGCTCCTGGCGCTTCATCTTTGGAAAAATCGCGGTATTAAAGGTGGTGTTGTGAAGACTATTTGCGGGACGGTCATGATCGATAATATGTGTAAGGCCAATAATATTCCGCTCTACGAAACGCCAGTCGGGTTTAAATATATTTCGGATTTGATGCTTACTAAGGAGATTATTGCGGGAGGTGAGGAGGCGGGGGGAATGGGACTTCCGAATTATATTCCTGAACGTGATGGCATCCTGTCAGGGATTTTGCTTTTGGAGATGATGGTTTACGAAAAGAAGAATATTGGAAAAATTCTCGCCGAGATGGAAAAGAAGTATGGGAGGTATTATTATGATAAGACGCATATTACTTTGAAAGAAAAGGTCAGAACGCTTGATCCTGTTAAGCAGATCAAGGAAGTTTTAGGGAAGAAGGTCGTTGGTGTCAAGGATTATGACGGTGTGAAGCTGGAGCTTGAAGACACGACCTGGATTATGGTGCGCGCATCTGGTACTGAGCCGATCTTGCGGGCTTATGCGGAATCCAAGTCACCAAAGCGCACGAAAGATCTTTTAAATTATGCATTAGAATTGGCAAAGACATTATAAAGGGCCACGGCATAGGATATACGGCATGGGGAAAAAGATTCTGTTGCCCTGTCGTGTGGCTTGTGTTATGTGATATGTGACGATGCTCGAATTTTTTAAGGCTATTTATTATTGGTTTTGTACGTTCCTTGTGGCGATTAGCAGTTTTATTTTTTATCCTTGCAAGGTTTATGGTCGGGATAATGTGCCAAGGCAGGGGGGTTTTATTCTGGCTTCTAATCATGCCAGTAATCTTGATCCTATGCTTTTACCCGTTGCGTGCCCTCGGCAGATGCGCTTTATGGCGAAGGAGGAGCTTTTTAAGAACCCTATTCTGGGTGCTGTGATTCGCACAGGCGGTGGATTTCCCATCAAGCGGGGAACAGCTGATCGTGGCGCCATCAATGAGTTTATTCGTCAGCTGAAGAATGGTTATGCGGTTATGATCTTCCCCCAAGGGACGCGAGGTGGCGAGAAACCGCAGGCTGGAGTAGGGTTTTTAGCGGCCACAAGCGGCATGCCAGTTGTGCCAACCTATATTCATGGGACCGATCAGGTGCTTCCTAAAGGGGCAAAGTTTCCTAAGCGAATAGCTGTATCAGTCACTTTTGGTAAACCGGTTGTCTTTTCTAAAGATCAAGCCTATGATCAGATTGCCAAAGATGTCATGGACATGATTAAACGTCTCAAGCCTCTTTCCGCCTAAGCGTTCTGGCCCTCTTTCAAGATTTTATTTGACAAAAGAAATTTCCTTGCGATAATTGTGCCTCTTGGCTTGGGGATTCTTCCCTAATATATAAGCCTGGATAAATTGTCGGCTTGCAAGAAATTCCGTCTTGAAAAGTCGCGGCTGTCTTGTGTTCCACTTTTGTTGTGGAAAACGCGTGACAAAGCTAAAAATGGAAGGAAGAGGTGTAGAAAAATGGCAGAAGCAACAAAAAAGTCGATCATGGAGGAGCTGTACAACGCTACTCTAAAAACATTCGTCGAGGGTCAGATCGTCCCCGGCACGATTGTCGCTAAGAACAATAGCGAGGTCATTGTTGACATTGGTTTCAAATCCGAAGGCTTTGTGGCGATTGAGGAGTTTCGCAATCCCGCCGAGTTGGTGATTGGTCAAACGATCGAAGTTCTCATTGAAACAATTGAAGATGAGGAGGGGAAGCTGGTTCTATCTTTTGGCAAGGCTGAAAAGATGAAGGGCTGGCAGAAGATCGTTGATGTGATTAATGAAGGTGATACGGTTGACGGTCGTGTGGCCCGTGTGGTCAAGGGCGGTTATATCGTCGATATTTCGGGAGTCGAGGCCTTTCTTCCGATGTCGTTATCTGCATTCCGTGGTGTTCATCAGGAGCAGATCATGAACAACACCTGGAAGTTCCTGGTCGCCAAGATGAACAAGCAGCGTCGCAATCTTATTTTATCTCGGCGCGAGGTTGTGCAGAAGGAACATGAAGAAAGCAGAAAGCATTTGTGGGGCAAGCTTGAAAAGGGCCAGCGCCGTGTTGGTGTGGTGAAGGGCATTACAGATTTCGGTGCCTTCATTGATCTGGGAGGTGTGGACGGGCTGCTTCATATTACGGATATGAGCTGGTCGCGTATCAGTCATCCTTCCGAGATTGTTTCTCTGGGGCAGAGGCTTGAGGTTGTGATTCTGGATTTCGATAAGGAGAATTCTAAGGTTTCTTTGGGACTCAAACAGATTACGGCGAATCCCTGGGAAGCTGTTTATGACAAATATCCGGCAGGCACGGTTGTTAAGGGGCGTATTGTTAATATTATGCCGTATGGTGTATTTGTTGAGATCGACAAGGGGATTGAGGGGCTACTTCATTCCTCTGAGATCACCTGGCAGAAAAAGATGGTGAATCCTCAGGAAATGTTTACAGCTAATCAGACCGTTGAGGTTCAGATTATCAATGTTGATAAGGATGCCAAGCGTATTTCTTTATCCATGAAGCAGCTGGAGGATAATCCTTGGCTCAAGGCTGAGGATAAATTTCCGCTGAATGCTCATGTTAAGGGCACAGTTCGCGGATTCGCGGATTACGGTGCTTTCGTGGAGTTGGAACATGGCCTCGAGGGCATGATTCACGTTTCTGACATGTCTTGGACGCGCAAGGTGAACCATCCGCAGGAAGTTCTTCAGAAGGGCCAGGCTGTTGAAATCGTAGTTTTAGGCGTCGATGCTAAGGCCAGGAAGATTACGCTTGGCCTTAAGCAGCTTCAGGAAAATCCCTGGGTTGATATCGGCAAGAAGTATCCTGTAGATACGGTTTTAGATGCTACGGTGATTACCAATTCGAACTTTGGCGTGTTCGTTAAGCTTGATGATGATGTGGAAGCGCTTGTGTATTCTTCCGAGATTGAAAAGGAAGATGCTGCCAAGCTCAAGACAGGTGATAAGCTTCGCGTAAAGGTTATCAAGATTGATGTCGAACAAATGAAGATTGGTGTGAGCGCAAGAGTTTAAAGTAAAAATTAAAGGAAGGTGGAAGGTGACAGGGCAGTAACGGCTCAGATCCTTTCACCTTTCTTTTTTTATTTTGGCAAGGATTCTTGCCAGAACATCCCGAAGGAGGGTCGCGAGCAATAGCGACACGGACTTCGGGAATATGCGACCTTATGAATATTCAAGAAACCATCCAATATATTTCCCGCGGTACAAGTGAGATTATCAATCTTGAGAGCCTCACCAAGAAGCTTGAGAAGAGTGCGGTCACGAAAAAGCCTTTGGTCATTAAGGCAGGCTTTGACCCGACGGCTCCTGATATTCATTTGGGGCATGTTGTGCTGTTGCGTAAGATGAAACAGTTTCAGGATCTGGGTCATCGTGTATTATTTCTGATTGGGGATTTTACGGCGCAGGTGGGAGACCCAACGGGTCGAAATGAACTTAGGAAGAAAATGACGCGTGAGGATGTTGAGCGCAATGCCGTCACATATAAAGAACAGGTTTTTAAAGTTCTGGATCCTGAGAAGACTGAGGTGGTTTTTAATAGCCATTGGTTTAGGAATTTTGCGGCACAGGATTTGATGGAATTGACAGCGCGCTCGACGGTCGCCCAGATGCTTGCACGGGCAGATTTTAAAAAGCGTTTTGAAGATGGCCGTGAGATCAGTGTATTAGAATTTATTTATCCGCTTCTTCAGGGGTATGATTCTGTTCAGATAAAGGCAGATGTAGAACTCGGGGGCACAGATCAGAAATTTAATCTTCTTATGGGTCGACAGATTCAGGAGGCTTATGGGCATGAACCTCAGGCGGTTATTATGACGCCTCTTTTGGAAGGCCTCGACGGTGTTAATAAAATGTCGAAGTCTTTGGGGAACTATATCGGCATCAATGAGCCCGCAAATGAAATTTTTGGCAAGATTATGTCTGTTTCTGATGAACTGATGATCCGGTATTATGAGCTTTTGACAGATGCGGATCTTGTGGCCGTTAAAGCGACGCATCCTAAAGAAGCTAAGCTCGCCCTTGGTGCTGAAATTGTGCGTCAGTTTCATGGTATTTCTGAGGCCAAGGCAGCGCGTGAATATTTTGAAAATGTATTCAGTCAGAAACACGTTCCTGATGTTATAGAAGAATTTGTTCTCGCCCAGGATGGGAGTGGAAGCTTGCTTGATATCCTGGTTCGTTCTCGTGTGGTCCTGGCAAAGAATGAGGGCCGCCGGTTACTCAAACAGAACGCTATTACCTTTGAAGGGGAGCTGGTTACTGATGAGAACTGGGCTCCGAAAAAGGGAGTTTTGAAAGTCGGCAAGAGACGTTTTTTAAAATTTGTTTGAAGGCAAAGGCGTCTTTTTATTATTTCATTTTAAGGGTTTTCTGTTGTTCACAGGAAAAGCCCTTGACTTTTTTTTGTTCGTTGTATATACTTGCGGTTCATTTATGCCCCTGTAGCTCAGTTGGTAGAGCACGTCCTTGGTAAGGACGAGGTCAACGGTTCAAAACCGTTCGGGGGCTTAGGAAACGTCGGGAAGGGCTCACCCCATGCGCGAAGTTATTCATTTTCAGTGTACAGTATGCAACCGGATCAACTACTCGGGAAGCAAGGACAAAAAGAAAAAGCCTGAGCGTCTCGAGATGAGTAAATATTGTCCTTTTGATCGCAAGCACACGCCTCATAAGGAAATGAAGAAATAAAGGGCGGGGAAATTACCCGTTAAGCGGAAATATAGGCCAGTAGCTCTAACTGGTAGAGCGACGGTCTCCAAAACCGCAGGTTGTAGGTTCGAATCCTACCTGGCCTGTTTATTTTGTATATGATTGCCAAAGTTAAGACATTTATAGAGGAAGTCATCGCGGAAATGCAGAAGGTCACCTGGACAACCAGGAAGGACCTGATTAATTCCGCGCTGATTGTGATTATGAGTTCGGTCTGTTTGGGAGTGTTTATCACCCTCACCGATCTTCTCCTGTCAAGGGGCTTAAAGCTTATCGTTAGGTAATATTCATGGATTGGTACGTGATACATACACAAACGGGCGCAGAAGACCGCGTCAAGGCAGGCATTGAACGCCGTATGCAGCAAACGGCGTTGAAGACTTATATTGAGGAAGTTGTTGTCCCTACGGAACAGGTTTCTGAGGTGCGGGGCGGCAAGAAGCGTATTACAACTCGAAAATTTTTCCCCGGCTATATCCTTATCAAGATGGATATGAATAAGGAGAGCTGGTATCTTATTAAAACAACACCTGGTGTGACCAGCTTTATCGGTCCGGGACGCAAGCCTCAGCGGCTCTCTGATGATGAGGTCAATACGATTCTCAAGCGTACAACGGAGACTGAATCAAAGCCATCTCCCAAGATTGTTTTTGAATCGAACGAGCCGATTCGTATTAACCAGGGGCCGTTCGCGAACTTCAATGGTGTTGTGACGGAAGTGTTCCCAGATAGAGGGAAACTTAAGGTAAGCGTGTCGATCTTCGGCCGTTCGACGTTAGTTGAGTTGGAATACTGGCAAGTAGAGAAAATTTAAACGGAATCCGGACGTTAATATGGCAAAAGAAATAAATGCAAAAGTTAATTTGTATGTAACCGCGGGCCAGGCGAATCCTGCGCCGCCTGTCGGACCGGCCCTGGGTCAGCATGGCGTGAATATCATGGAGTTCTGCAAAAAGTTTAATGAGCAGACCAAGGGTAGAGAGGCCATGCCTCTTCCTGTTGTTATCAGTATTTACAAGGACAAGTCATTTGATTTTATTATTAAGACACCGCCCAGCTCTGCTTTGTTGAAGAAGGCCGCAAAATTGGCGAAGGCTTCCGGAACGGCCGGCAAGGAGTCGATCGGGACCGTGACGCGCGCCCAGGTTGAGGAGATCGCCAAATTGAAGATGGATGATTTGAATACGGGCGATCTAGAAGAGGCCGTTCGTACGGTTAAGGGCACAGCCAGAAGCATGGGCATCGCAGTAAAGGATTAACATGGCTACCAAAGTCAGCAAGCGTATCAAGAAGGTTTACAGTAGTGTCGATATCGCGAAGACCTATTCTCTTAAAGAGGCGGTCAGCGTTCTTCAGCAGGCGCCGAAGCTCAAGTTTGATGAGACCATAGAGATCCATTTTCATCTGAATTTGGATGTCAAGGCCTCAGAGCAGAATGTTCGTGGCACCATCGTGCTTCCGCATGGTACAGGGAAGACCCTTAAGGTGGCGGTTGTTTGCCAGGGCGATAATGTGGCCAAGGCAAGAGACGGTGGGGCTG
>JADGCU010000038.1:0-3319 GCA_015228785.1 Candidatus Omnitrophota bacterium | reverse complement strand
CGGATTTGATCGCAAAGATCGAGCAGGGATTTCTGGATTTCGATTGTTTGATTGCGACTCCTGACATGATGAAGGATCTTTCTAAATTAGGCAAAATTCTTGGACCGCGCGGTCTCATGCCTTCTCCTAAGGCGGGAACGGTGACGGCGGATGTGGAGCGCGCCTTGAGAGAAGTTAAGGCAGGACGTGTTGAGTTTAAGAATGATAAACAGGCAGGCATCCATATTGGGATTGGCAAGCGGTCTTTTACGCCCGAAAAGATCTTTGATAATGTTAAGCAAGTCATTGACACGGTATCTCAGGCAAAGCCAGCCTCGGTCAAAGGGGTATTTATTAAGAGTGTTTATTTGTCTACGTCCATGGGCGCAGGGGTAAAGGTGGCCATATGATGAATGTTGGAAAAATTTATCGCGATAAGGTTGTTAAAACGCTCAAGGATGGTGTTGAGAAGCAGGATGCGACTCTCCTTGTGAATTATAATAAGATTTCGTCCGGGGATCTTTCTAGCCTCAGAAAGACGCTTCGGCAGAAAAAAGCCAAAATGTGCGCGTCCCGCAATTCACTGGTCAAGGTAGCCTTGAAGGGTACGGATTACGCATCATTGGCAGAGAACCTCAAAGGGCAGACGGCATTGATTTTTACCAATGCGGATGCAGCAGAGATCGCCAAACTTCTTGTCAAGTTCGCAGAGAAGAATGAGACGTTTCTGATTTGCGGCGGTGTTTTTCAGAAGGGGCTCTTGACCAAGCAGGATGTGAAGCGCTTGTCAGATCTTCCATCTAAGGAAGTTATTCTTACTCAGATTCTGGGCGCCTTAAAGTCTCCGGCGACACGTCTGGCAAGATCGTTGAATAGCAAACAAACCGATTTGATTTTACTTTTGAAACAGTTAAGTGAAAAAAAGGGAGGGAACTAAAATGTCTGATAACGAAACCAATCTGTCTCCGAAACTCGCGGAGATTCTTGAAAAGATTGCCGGATTGTCTCTTATTGAGGCGGCGGATCTTGCCAAGGCCATGGAGACGAAGTTTGGCATCACAGCTGCGGCTCCGATGATGATGGCGGGTCCTGCGGCAGGTGGCGCAGCTCCGGCGGCTGAAGAGAAGACAACGTTTAAGGTTGTTCTCAAAGAAGGTGGCGCGAGCAAGATCAATGTTATTAAGGAAGTCCGCGCGATTACAAATTTAGGTCTCAAAGAGGCCAAGGATCTCGTGGAAGGGGCACCTAAGACTGTTAAGGAAGACGCGACTAAGGAAGAGGCTGAAGAGATCAAGAAGAAGCTCGAAGCCGCAGGCGCGAAGGTTGAGCTCCAGTAATCCCGACAACTTTTACAGGTTGTTTTTCTTAAAGCTGAGGCGGAATACCCGCCTCAGCTCATCTTTTTCAAAAGGGATGTCTTAAGAATATGGCCAAAAAGACGATAAAAGAATTTAGTAAGTACGTAGATCATTTTGAATTGCCTTCTTTGTTAGACCTTCAGGTGAAGGCCTACGAAAGTTTTCTTCAGAGAGAAACGGCTTCTGATAAGCGCGCTGATCAGGGTCTTGAGGAAGTCTTTCGTGAGGTGTTTCCTCTTGAGAGTTATGATGGGCAGATCAAGCTTGAGTATATTAGCTATTCTTTCGGTAAAGAGAAGTACTCACGTCTTGAATGTCAGCGTCGAGGGATGACGTATTCTGCGCCTTTGAAAGTCAAGCTGCGTTTGATTACGCCGGTTGACATCAAGGAACAGGAAGTTTATCTTGGGGATTTCCCCTTGATGACAGAGACGGGCACATTCATCATTAATGGCGATGAGCGTGTTGTTGTTGCCCAGATTCAGCGGCCGCCGGGAGTTTCTTTTGAAGAAGAGACGCATCCGACAGGCAAAAGTATTTATTATGGTCGTATTATCCCATCGCGTGGTGCGTGGTTTGAGATCAAGTTTGATCTTAATGATGTGATGTGGGCGCAGGTCGATCGTCGACGCAATTTTGCGGCGAGTCAGATCTTTCGTATCATGGGACTTACTACCAAAGAAGATATGGAGAAGGTGCTCGGGAGCGCGGCTTTCGAGAAATTCGCTCCTACGTTGGCTAAGGATACAACAGAGTCAAAAGAGGACGCCCTTCTTGATTTTTATCGCAAGATGCGTCCGACGGAGCCCGCAACGGTTGAGGTTGCCGAGGCTCTTTTTTATCGTCTTTTCTTTGATCCCAAGCGTTATGATCTTTCTAAGGTTGGTCGTCACATTGCCAATCGCAAGCTTAATACCCAGGTTCCGCTTGATAATCGTGTTCTTGATATCACGACAGTTGTTGAAACGACCCGATATCTTTTCGAACTTCGTGAGGGTAAGGGTGAATGTGATGATATTGATCACTTGGGTAATCGTCGTATTAAGACGGTTGGTGAGCTTGTTCAGAATCAAGTTCGTATAGGTCTCGCACGGCTTGAACGCTCTATTAAGGAGCGCCTTGTGGTGATGAGTAATTTTGAAAATTTGACGGCGCATCATTTGATCAATTCGCGCCTTTTTTCTAATCAGATCCAGGATTTCTTTGCTCGTAGTCAGCTGTCTCAGTTTGCGGATCAGGTGAATCCTATCGCCGAGATGACGCATAAGCGCCGCTTGTCGGCGCTTGGGCCCGGCGGTCTGTCGCGTGAGCGCGCCGGCTTCGAAGTGCGCGACGTGCACCCTACGCATTATGGCCGCGTCTGTCCTATTGAGACCCCGGAAGGTCCGAACATCGGTCTTATCGCTTCGCTTGGCACATACGCCCGCGTGGATTGATTTCTTCGTTGACAACATGCGCTCGCGTGAATGATCTCGGGTTCATCGAGACACCGTATCGTGTTGTTGAGGATGGTCGCGTTACTCGTAAGGTTGTTTATCTTACGGCAGACGTGGACCAGAATAAAAATATTGCTCAGGCGAATACGCCTGTTGGTAAAGATGGCATGATTGAGACTAAAGAAGTCGCTTGCCGTTATAAGACGGATTTCCCGAAGCTTCATCCTAAGAAGGTGGAATACATGGATGTTTCTCCGAAACAGCTTGTTTCGGTGGCGACAGCGATGATCCCCTTTTTGGAACATGATGATGCGAACCGTGCTTTGATGGGATCCAACATGCAACGCCAGGCTGTTCCTCTCATGGTGACCGAGGTTCCTTTTGTCGGCACAGGGATGGAGGAGAAGGTGGCGATTGATTGCGGCTCCGTGGTTGTTGCCAAGGAGTCCGGAACAGTTACTAAAGTTGACGCCAATGAGATTGTGGTTGGTGAAACAGTTTATACGCTCAAGATTTATCAGCGCTCTAATGCGAATACTTGTGTTC
>JADGCU010000037.1 GCA_015228785.1 Candidatus Omnitrophota bacterium | reverse complement strand
TCCCCGCCAACAAAACAGAAATCACGTCCTAATTCCATAAGGAATTTCTTAAGGTCCCCAAGCAACCCCTTCTGAAGATCTTTCTCAGAATGACCATCGGGAAGATCCAGGAAATCCAACAGGTAAGAATCCTTAAGCTCTTCCTGCACAGAAGGATATAAAAGCGTCACCGGTGGTGACACTTTTACCGGAGACAAGACTTTCCTTTCAAAAAGACAGCCATCGATCTGACGCTCGAGCTCTCTCTTAGGCAGATGATCTTTGATCGCCAAACGAATGTAAAACTCTCGCTCTTCCGGCAACTTACATCTACTCAGAACAATCAAATTATGCGCCCACGGCAATTGTCGCACCAGTGGCGCAACTTTTTCATCACTACAATATGTCTCGTAAACCTGCTTCATCCTAAACAGATTACGACGAGTAAAACCTTTGAGATCTGGATGCCTTTCCGAAATAAAACGGGCCAAATTATCGATAACCCCTTCCCCCCAGGCCGCAGACTCCACTTTCCGACTAATATATTCGCCCACCTGCCAGTAGAGATCTATCAAAACGGTATTCACCGCTTGATAGGCTTGGTGACGGGCCGTACGAATAAGACTTACGCCCTCATTAAATGACGGATCCAAAACTTCACTCATCCCGAACCTTTCGAAAAATATACTTAGCCTAGAGCGTAGAGCATGGAGCGCAGAGCTCAGAGCTAAAAGCCCCCTCCCAGCCCCTCCCCGCAAGAGAGCTCAGAGCACAGAGCAGGGAGCTTAGAGCTGAAAACCCCTGTGCAACTGAAACATCGTTTACATTCTAGACCGGGCACATCGTTTACACTATTTAGTTGCGAATAATCGTGTTCTGTCTCAGATCTACGGAACCAAGCGCATAAAAACTAAACTGTAACTGCCAGAAGCCATCGGCAACTTCTTTAAGGCCAACGGGCTGCCCAGCGAGCGATTCAGTTAAAAAGAACATCCGGCCGTTAAATTTAATCTCCCCGCTTTGACGAACATGTCGAACGAGATAATCATACGCATATTCTGGCGGATGCGGACGTTCAATATATGGCCGATCCGATCTTTTATAATAGTCATTCGGTGTCTGGTCATTAAGCGCTTCATGTGGTCGATAATTATTGTAATCATGCTGAAAAAAATCAAATTGTTTCTGCTGCTCTTTGATATTCTTGGCAACAGGGCTCAAAGCATCACTCTTTAAAGTTCGATGCATGCGTTCGTGTCGGCCATTTTCTTGCGGGCAACCTTTCTTGATCCGTTCTGGCACGATCCCCAGCAGGATCAACCAGATGGATAACCTGCTAAGCCCGCCAATGCATTTACTGGCAAAGGGCGTGCCATTGTCGCTGCGAATGGCATCCGGCAACCCATATTCGCGAAAGGCAGATATTAAAGCCTCTCTCGTCGGCATATATCGCGGTCCTCGCAATGCCTTGCACTTCAAAAGGAACCGGCTGAAATTATCACTGAGCGTCAACGGATAACACACACGATTGTTCTTTGTATAAAATTGGCCCTTGTAATCCATGCTCCAGACTTTGTTAGGCGCAGTGCACTCTGAAAAAGGTTCAGTATATAAAGGAACATGTAAGCGCTTCTTACGCTGCTCAACAAGGCCTTCTTTTTTGAGCCAGTAAGACATGGTACTGATCGCCGGAAGCGTAAGTTCAGGATGCTGACGCTTTAATTGAGCACGTATCTTTCTAGGCCCACGCTTACGATTCTTAAGCTTCTCCTGGACCACAAGGTCCAGGATCGCCTTAGGTGTTCGGTAAGGGCAATCTTTAGGCGCTCGACTTTGTTCTTGAAGCCCAATAATGCCCAACTGTTCATGTCGCGTGAGCCATTTATAAACTGTTGGACGACTGATTCCGTACTTCTGAGAAAGAGCTGTTACGCTAAAAAATCTGTTATTTCGATCATTAACAAGCTGGATTTTCAAGTTCATTTGGTTTACCACTTTCCATGGCATAGGATGCCCTCCTTGCCATAAAGTGTAAACCATGTACCCAGTCTATTTTGTAAACTATGTTACCAGTTTGTACCCCCCCCTCCCGGTCCCTCCCCGCAAGGGGGAGGGTTCCTGGAACTTCAAGCTCAGAGCCTAGAGCTTAGAGCCCCCTCACGCCTTATTCCTTTCGAGCTATCTTTTTATAAACAGCCCTGGCGCGGGATCCTTTCATTTCAAGCAATCCCTGAGCAACGGCTTCCTTCAAATCACGGGAAGCCGTATGCCCGGCAATGTCCCCCACGATCTCGATATACTCCTTACGTCCAAACTCTTTAGGACAATGCTTCATCATGAACGCAATCCGATCCGTTGGTTTCGCCCTCCCTGAAACAAGTTTCTCCAGACCCAAGACAGCTTCCAGAATCACCTCAAGCATAAACTCAATAAAGGGAGTGGATTTTCCGGACTTATTAGCACTCTCGATCGCTTCATAGTACGCCTGTTGATGATCCTTGATCGCCGTCTCGATGGGGACCAGATTGAAACACGCCCGGGAATGTCTCAGCATCAATGTCTGCCAAAAGCGCCCCATCCTTCCGTTGCCATCCTCAAAAGGATGAATGAACTCAAACTCATAGTGAAAAATACTAGAAGCGATCAAAGGATGAAGGTCCTTAGCCTGGTTAATGAATTCGAAAAGTCGGGACAACAATCCAGGGACCTGCTGATAAGACGGGGCCGTGTGAACAACCGTTGTCTGACTTTTGACCACAACACCCGTCTGGCGGTATTTCCCGGCAGTAACGCCGAGCCCTTTCATGAGGATCCCGTGCGCCCGCAAAAGATCCCGTTCCTTACGCGGATCAAAATCCTGGATCATGTCATAAAGTTCATGGGCATTCTTGATCTCCAGAATATCTTTTGGGGAACCGACCACACGCCTGCCATTGATCACATCCGTTGCCTGATCGAGCGTCAGCCTGTTCCCCTCGATCACACAACTGGAATGGATCGATGACGCATCGACCTGACGCCTGAGGTCAACAAGGGGAACTTTTAAACGCGCGCCCTCCAAACGACCGATCATGGCGCTGATCTCGGCCGTCAGATTGAGGATCTTAGGGGTAATGTCGAACGGTGGTTTCATAGTTAAAAGATAACATTTGTTAATAACATTTCCAAACAAAATGTTATTAACATCGCCTCTCATCTCTCACCTTAAATATCATCCGCGAAAGTTTTCTCTGTCATTCGAAAGAACCAAATTCCCAGGATCATTAATCCTATCGCGACCGCCATAGAAAAGAAAAACGCCGCGACATTCAAAGGTTGTCCCAAGATCGCCCAGCGGAAACCATCGATAACCCCCACCATGGGGTTCAAAGAATACAAAATCTGCCATTTCTCTGGCACGATCTGGGTGCTGAACCCCACGGGTGAAATATACAGACCAAACTGGACCACAAAAGGGACCAGGTGTTTAAAATCACGGAATTTCACATTCAAAGCTGCGATAAAAAGCCCTGCCCCCATGGCCGTCATAAAGGCCAAGAGAATGAAGACCGGAAGGGTCAGGACCGTCCACCCTGGCGTAAATCCGTAATACACCATCAATCCGGCAAGGACAACAAACGCGACCAGAAAATCAACAAAAGCCACAACAATAGAACTCGCCGGCATGATCATGCGCGGAAAATATATTTTTGTCAGCAGATTCGAATTGCCGATCAGGCTGTTACTGGATTCAGAGAACGAACTGGCAAAGAACTGCCAGGGCAACATGGCCGTAAAGACCAAAATAGGATACGGCACGCCACCTGAGGGCATCTTCGCGATCTTCCCAAAAACGATCGTAAAGACAACCATGGTCATCAGGGGTCGCACGATCGCCCAAAGAACCCCAAAGACAGTCTGTTTATACCGGACCAGAATGTCGCGCCAGGCCAGGAACACAAAAAGCTCGCGATACCGCCAAAGGTCGCGAAAATATTGCTTCTCGGTCCTGCCAGCCTCGATGATCAGTACGTTGTCGTCCATATCCAAAATCCCAGCGAAAAGTTACGTTAGCTCAGAGCGCAGAGCTCTGAGCATGGAGCTTAGAGCTAAAAGCCCCCCTCCCGTTCCCTCCCCACCTGCCTGCCGGCAGGCAGGCAAGGGGGAGGGTGCCCGTAGAGGAAAAAACAAAGAAATACCTAAAACCAAAAAATATAGATAATAAATTCCGCATTCCCACCCTATACAATTCCCTTCTTGCTCTACGCTCTAAGCTCTATACTCCCTGCTCCAGAAGCGCCTCGTCTTTGGCCAGCTCTTCAATGACATTGATGACCCTGGCCGATGGAAGGCCCGACGCCGTAACATTCTCACGACAAATGAGGACAATTCCCCCATCAACATCGGTAGGCATGTCGTTGATACGAATGATCTGAAAATTATGAGAGAAATTCTCATTTAAGGTCATCTCGATCAGCCCCGCAAGGTCTGATCCCCCCAGCACATAAAATTTGCGCGCCCCCGCATCATAGGCACTCTTCAAAAGGACCAGGAGGCGATTTTTCATAAGCGCGATAGAATTGAGTGTCTTTAAGGTATATTTAACAGACTTCTGCATCTTCTCGGCAAACCCTTTGGGGGTCAGGATATATTGGACCTTCTTTTTATCCAGCTGCTTGATGCGAATGTAACCCTTGGTCACAAGCCGACGGATCAGCATATTGGTCATGCCCAAAGACAGGTCCATGTGACGGGACAGGTCACGTTGGCTGGATGCCAGGTTGGCGCCGATGATATTGACTAGTTCAAACTCTCGTTCTTCCATGTGAGCACAGAGCTCAGAGCGGGGAGCTCAGAGCATAGTGCGACCTCAAGGTTATAATTGATATTTAGCCGCTTGCGACTTCAGGCTCTTCATAAAACCTAACGTCATCTTACTGACCTCTTCCAACTCCGTGAGCAAAGGAACAACATCTGGATCTGCTAATAAACCATTTTCACCAAAAAGAACCAACATGCTTGCCACTTCAAACGTTGAACGACGAGAAATATTCAGGAAATTCTTAAATTCACTGACTGACAAACTTCCCGATCCTTCTGCGATATTATTCGTAATACTCAAAGTCGCCGAACGCAATTGTTCGGCAAATCGATATTTATGCGAGGATTCCAGCTTATCTGCGATCTCAAAGAGCTTCTTGCTTAAAGCTGCTGCTCTCTGCCAAACATCAAGCTCTTGGAATCTGAATTTCTTGGTTATTGCCATGACTATTCTTCTTCCCTATAAGCTCTGTGCTCTTAGCTCTGAGCTCCAGGCTCTAAGCTCTATGCTCTCGCCTTCGTTCAGTTATTGAACGATTATAACAATCCATGAGATCTTGTCAACAAAATTGGAGATTGTGGAAGGGATTAAAATGCCTAGAAAGAAAGCGGTTGGAGATAATTTAAGTGCGTGAAGAAATCTTCTGTTCCCAGCCCCAAGCCGAAGACAGGATCTCATCCAGGCCCCGTTTGGGGGCCCAACCCAAGACCTTTTTCGCCTTTTGAAAGGACGCCACAACGCTGGGGCAATCCCCAGGACGTTTGGGGCACAGCTTAAAAGGGATCTTCCGGCCTGTGACCTTTTGAGCCGCCCGAATAACCTGAAGAACAGAAAACCCCTTACCATTCCCCAGGTTGATCATCTCCGCGCACTCTCTTCTCTTAAATAGAAGCTTGAGCGCCAATAAGTGAGCCTCGCACAGATCAAGAACATGAATATAATCCCTGACGCCTGTGCCATCAGGGGTTGGATAGTTGTGCCCAAAAACCTTCATTTCCTTGACCTTGCCACTCGCGGCCTGCATGACATTTGGGATAAGATGAGTAGGCCTGTCCATCTTGATACCGATCTCACCAGAGGGATGAGCACCGGCCACATTGAAATACCTGAGCGCCACGTACTTCATCTTCCCGGCAAACGCAAGGTCCCCCAGGATCTGCTCGACCATGACCTTGGTCGCACCATAAGGATTGGCAACTTTGAGCGGTTCATTTTCCATGATCGGATTTCTAAGAGGCTGGCCATAAACACAGGCAGAAGAAGAGAAAACAACGTTACGGATCCCCGCACGTTCCATCTCAGAAAATAAATTCAAAGAACCGAGCACGTTGTTTTCATAATATTTAAAGGGTTCTATAACAGATTCCGGCACCACAATAAGGGCCGCAAAATGAATGACCGCATCGATCTTGTGTTTTATAAATGCCTTACGGATATCCTTGGGATCACGAAGATCGCCGCAGACAAAGGGCACGCCCCGAGGGATAAATTCACGATGGCCTGTCGATAAATTATCAAAGATAACGGGTTTAAACCCCGCCTCACGAAGAACTCGCACCATGTGCGAGCCAATGTAGCCCGCCCCGCCAGTCACCAGGATTGTCTTTGTTTTCATAAAAACCTTAATACCCAAGAAGCACAGAGCCTAGAGCTCAGAGCGGGGAGCAAAAACATGCGTTAAGAAATGTCTATTGCTCGTCTCTCTAAATTCTAGGCTTTATGCTCTGCACTCCAAGCTCTGAGCTCTGTGCTCCAGGCTCCAGGCTCCAAGCTCTACGCTCTACGCTCTTATCCCCACGTCTTCCCATCGAGCTTCTTGAAGGATGGCAATGGTTTCTTAACAGGCTTCACCCGTAAATTCAACTTCTCCAGGATCGTGCTGACAGGCTCCAGCTTGTTGAGGGTATAAAAATGAAGCCCTGGCGCGCCAAAGGCCAAAAGTGTCCGGCACTGTCTGACAGCAAACTCGATCCCTGCGGCCAATGTCTTGTCCTTATCCCCCGCAATGGGAGCAAAAATGTCATGGACCTTCTGAGGGATCGAGGCGCCGCAATTTTTGCAGAACTTGACAACACTTTCATAATTAGTAATAGGAAGGATACCCGGAATAACACGCAACATGATCCTATTGGCACGCAGGCGCTTGACGTAATCAATATAAACCATAGGATCAAAGAAAAGCTGAGTGATCACAAATTGACCACCTGCTTCTATTTTCTTTTGTACGACCTCGGCATCAAACTCCTTGCTCGGTGCCAAAGGATGCCCATCAGGAAAACCCGCCATCCCGATCGAAAAGAAAGTCCCATAGTCATCGCGGATCAATCTCACAAGCTCTGAACTGTATCGAAAGTTATCCGGACCCGGCGTCCAATCAGGATTCTCCTGAGGCGGATCCCCACGTAAGGCCAGGATATTACAAATCCCCAGCCCCTTCAGATGATCCAGAATCCCTGAGATCTCTTGTTTGGTATGCGTCACACAGGTGAAGTGATGAAGCGCAGGAATGTTGTATCGCTCCTGGATCAGACGGGCAATAAAAAGTGTCTTTTCCCGACTGGAACCTCCCGCGCCATACGTCACAGAAATGAAATCAGGCTCCAAAAGCGCGAATTCTTTCAACGCCTCTTCTAATGATACCTTACCCTGGTCTGTCTTAGGCGGGAAGATCTCAAAGGAGATCGTCTTGTCTTTTAAATTGAAGATATCGCTAATCTTTTTCATAATTCATATATTATACAAAGTTAAAGACTAAAAGTTAAGAATTAAAATAAGAAAAACAGGAGATCACCGAAAAAAGGCCGAAAGGTATCACGGCCTTACTTCCTGTTTTAATGAAACGATCGATCCCCATAACTCTTAACTCGTTGAAACAGCGAAGGCGTTCTCATTTCCAAGAACGCCCTCGCCCTCACTGACATCAAACGTACTACGTTATTTCTTCGCCATGAACTGAACGAGGTCGACAACGCGGTTCGAATATCCCCACTCATTGTCATACCAGGACACGATCTTAAAAAAGCGCTTCTCACCCTTCAGATTATTCTGAAGAGTCGCCAGCGAATCATAGATCGAAGAACGGGCATCATGGATAAAATCCGTTGATACAAGCTCTTCATCGGTATACCCAAGGATATCCTTCAAATAGGTCTGGGATGCTTCCTTGAGCTTCTGATCGATCTCTTCGATCGAGGTGTCGCGTGAAGTCGTAAACGTCAAGTCAACAACGGAAACGTCCGCTGTGGCCACACGAAACGCCATGCCCGTAAGCTTACCCTTGGTCGCGGGAAGAACCTCACCAACCGCCTTCGCTGCGCCGGTCGAGGAAGGGATCGTGTTGATCGCTGCTGCCCTGCCGCCACGCCAATCCTTCTTGGAAGGACCGTCCACCGTCTTCTGCGTCGCTGTGTACGCATGGATCGTTGTCATGAGACCCTTATCGATCCCAATGCCTTCCTTAAGAAGAACATGGACCAAAGGCGCCAGACAGTTCGTTGTGCAAGACGCATTGGAAACAATGTGATGCTTGGCAGCATCATATTCAGTATGGTTGACCCCAATAACAAGCGTCTTCACATCGCCCTTACCAGGCGCGGAAATAATGACCTTCTTGGCCCCGGCATCCAGATGGCCCTTGGCCTTCTCGCTATCCGTGAACAAACCGGTCGACTCAATGACATAATCAACGCCCAGCGCCTTCCAGGGAAGCTCGGCCGGGGTCTTGGTCGCCATAACGCACTTTGTCTTATGGCCATTGACAACGATCGTGTCGCATTCTTCTTTCGACGCATCGCTCTTAACAGCCTTCACATCATGCTTGAAACGGCCGTGAACTGAATCATACTTCAACTGATAGGCAAAATACTCGGCATCGGTCGAAATATCGACAACGGCAACGACGTCGATCTCCTTACCCAAAAGCCCCTGATCACAGATCGCCTGAAACACCAAGCGTCCGATGCGACCAAATCCATTGATACCAATCTTAACCATGTGATCCTCCCTCTATAAATGATAAATTGAATTGATTTTTAAGTTGGATTTGTGGAGCCTCACGAATCATCGTACGGCGACACCCCGTTCTAGCATCCCTTCAGAAGGGTAACTGCGGGAAAAAATCCTAAATCGTGCTCGATTATAGCAGAAAGACAATTACGGGCAACTATTTTTCCCGGATTGATACTCGGTTGAATTTAAAAAATATCCTTTTGTAAAGTTTGATAAGAGACTATAGAATACCTCCATTAAACTAAACAATCTTCGAAAATGAGCATGATCCCTATCGCCTTACGCCATCTGTGCAAAATCATCTTCGGCCTTTTTCTGGCCTTCTTCCTTATTAAGCTTGCCACCTACCATTACACCCTTATCAGCAATCCCTATCCCAACGAATATAGAGAAGGCGTCATCATGACAACGACCGATGCCCTCTTGCGCGGGATGAATCCCTATGCCCTTGAGACCCAGCCTGCATACACCAATGATTACGGGATCGGCCTCTCCGCCATCACGCTCCCTTTTGCCAAGATCTTTGGGCCGACTCTCCTTGTTCATCGACTTGTCTCGAGTTTCTTCATCTTCGCCTGCTGCGGGATCCTCTTTGCCGTGATGCGGGCACTCGCGATCCCTTTTTTGCTCAATGCCTTTGCGATCATCTTCTTTTACGGATGCCAGCTCTATCCCGGAACCACGACGGCTGGCATCAATGCCGCACCACTTGGGCTCACACTCTTTCTTTTGGCTATTTTCATTCCCTGGAAAAAGAATTACTCCTACGGAAGCCTTCTCATAAGCGTCCTGTTGACGATCGCGGGCTATTACACCAAGGCGTATTACCTTCTCGCGGCTCCGATCCTGGGTTCCTATCTTTTCTTCTTTATCTCCAAAAAGAAAGGGCTGGCCCTCACCGGGGCCTTTATCCTTCTTTTTGCGGTCAGCATTCTCATCATGATCTATTTCTTCCCGTATTATTTCGTAAACTGCTTCTTTATTCATGACAACATCCGCTGCGTCTCCTGGGAGCATGCCTTCAAAGAATTCTCTGACCTCAACCACCTGCACCACTGGATCCTGGTTCTCCTCGCCGGCATAGCGAGCGGTTCCCTCATAAAATATATTTGGCAGAAATGTTCTACCTGTACAACCTGGAAACCAAATCTTGGCAAATTCCACCTCAACGCATTTGACAAGCCTCTGTGGAATATTCCCTTTCCTGTCACTCTTTACAGCGGGATTTTCTGTTTCGCTGTCTTTGCCCTCTTTTTGAGCAAACATGAAGCCGCCTCCCTCTGGTATTTCTTCCATCTGGTCACACCCTTTCTCATGATCGGGATCGCATGGGTCACGACGCAATACAATTTCTGGCCATTTGTCTTTACTCCTCTTTTGATCCTCAATCTGTTTACCCTGACTCAAGGCCATACCATCGAGAAATTCAGCAAGGATACCGCGGATTGGAAGGTCGCGCTTGAGCTGATCGCAAGCCATAAAGACATTCTGAACTCCCCTCTGATCGTTCCCTACCTCGTCGAACAAAAGAAACCGATCTACGATAACGGGATATCCGAATATTTTAAGACGGGGGCCTTTCGCTACAACAAACTGACACGGATGTTTTTCAAGTCATCGCCTGAGGTCCTGGTACGGCATATGGCCTTTATCAAAGAGATCGGAACCAAGATCGAAAAACAGGAATTTGATCTGGTCATGCTCCGCCTGGGAGACGCGCCGCTGACCCCGGGGAATCTACAGGACTTTTACAAAATGGTGGGTGTGCTCAATCTTCCGGCACAGCATGCCGGAGGCGCCCAGATCACGGTGTGGCTCCCCAAAAAAACGAACTGATCACGCGCCATGACAAGCCCTAACTCCTCACAACCACACGCCCCTTCCCTTTCGGTCGTCATGCCGGCGTTCAATGAAGAAAAGAATCTTCTCACAGCTGTCACAACAACCCGGGAAACACTGAATGCGCGCGCCATTTCCCATGAGATCATCATCGTGGATGATGGCAGCCGTGACGGAACTCGTGCCATCGCCGAGGCTCTCGCTAAAGAACAAGCAGGAATCATATATATCCCCCATGACAAGAATAAAGGCATAGGCGCTGCGTTCTGGACAGGCGTTCAGAAAGCGTCTTTAGATTACGTGATCCTTGTGCCTTGTGATAACCCCTGGATGCAGGATGACATGAACGCCTTTCTCCCCCACATGGGCAGCATAGATATCATCGCTGGCGCCAGGAAAGAACGGACCGGCTATAGCCCAGGGCTCAAGTTCATGTCTTTTGTCTACAATCGGATCTTGATCGGAATGCTGTTTCAAATCCCCTTGTCAGATGTGAACTGGATCCAGATGTATCGCCGCTGGATATTTGTAGAAGGCGCCATCACGATCGATCACCCGGGGATCTTTTTCTTTGCCGAGGTCCTCGTGAAGGCCCGGCGAAAAGGTTACTCCATGGTTGAGGTCCCGGTCACCATGCGAAAACGCATCCACGGCCGACCTACGATTTCACGGCTTCCGGTGATCATGAACATCTTTCGCGATACGATACAATTTTTCTTCGCTATCCATTTTTCCAAATAAACCGCATCCCCTCTTATTGATGAAATCCAATCCGCCGCTTAGGCGGTTCCAGAGGTGGTAATGGCGGGTCAATGATCGTCATGATGCGCTTAATGATATCCACGATCGCTGTTTCATGAAGATCAAGACGTCCGGTCAGTCTTTTATCCAACACCGCCAACTCTTCTGCCAATTCCCTGCGACCAGCGAATATTTCCCGCATCCGCACAAAGGCCCGCACAACAAACACACTCATACGAACCGCGGCTGTACTATTCAAAACATTAGCTGCCATCACCGCGCCGTTCTCAGAAAAAACATAGGGCAAATACTTTATATTCTTGCCTCTTTTCAAGGTCGCAAATTGCGACCTTGAACGATCAACATTCTTTGATATCGAAATTTGCGATATCAAAGATTTATGCTCATCACGTGTTAATCGAAACATAAAATCTTCAGGGAACCGCTTGCGGTTTCGTTTAACCTGTTCATTAAGCCGCTTCGTAGGAACCCCGTACAGACAGGCCAGATCAGAATCCAAAATAACCTTTTGACTGCGCATCTCTTTGATCAACGGTTCAATACCTGGAAGCTTTCGTTGCGATGTTCTTCTTTTTGTAGACATAAACTCCCCCTTAATTGGCTCGACCTTGGGGGAATCGAGGATGATTAAAGAATAAATGATGTTTGATTTATTGTCAAACTTAAAATGTGGGCAGGATCAAGCGAATTGCGGTTATCTAAAAAATAATGAGAACTGTCCCTTTATTTCCAAGCACGATAAAACTGCTCCCGTTCCTGAATCAAAAGTTCCATATAATCAAGCTCGAGAGATATCATCTCCTCATCGTTCTTACGCAACCATTCCGAAAGCCACGCAAAACGCAAGGCGATCACAAATTCCAAGAAATGTTCCCAACTGTTCCCTGAGAAAAGATTCGCGGCCTTCAAGTCTCTGATAAAATTCACCACAAGATCTGAAATCAAACTCGATGGATGCTCCATCCCCAAACATCCCACCATATTGGCCGCATCATAAACCTCGGGCTTCACACCAGAGAATTCCCAATCAATGACCGCATGAAGATCGTCCTTGCCCCAGATCATATTGAGCGGATGAAAGTCGCCATGACAAAACGAAACCGGCAGCCCATCAAAAACAGACATAAATCCCTTCCCCAAAAAAAGCACCACCTCTTTCACCCGTGGCATGATCTGAGGATGATGCCGCTCGATCTGATGTAAGAGTGTGTAAATATAAGTCTTCATCGAGAAACTTTTATCCTGAGAGAAAAATGGGTCTCCCAAGGTCTTCTGCCGGAGTTCGATAAGAAATGCGGAAAGCCCTTTAGCCCGCCATCCCTCGTAAAGATAGCGCTCACGATCCAGCGCCACTCCTGGAACAAAGGGGACCAGTTGCCAGAACCCCTCAGTATATTTCTGAATGTACTGCTCCTCAGCCCCCAGCCGGTACGGCGCGATCTTTCCCATCCCTTTTTGAGATAAAGACTCCAGCGTCCGGATGATCCGCATCTTGTTGTGATAACTCCCTGGCACGATCTCCTCAAGTGTAAAAAAACGCTTGTCTTCATCCTCGAGCACCACGCGAAAGACCGTTCGCTCAGGGCTCCCCTCGGGGATCAAATTAGTCCGAATCGCTTTTAAAGATATCCCCCAAAATTTTGCGATCTCCCTAAGCGTCGCTTGAGGATAAGATGGACGAGCCTTCCCTGAGATAATCCGTCCCACAGGCTTCAGACCTTCGCTCTTAAGGACATTGCGCGCAAAGCCCAACCCCTTGTCACAGCGATTACCCACAACCTCGACAGCACCATCGCTCTTCAGGGTCGTTATCAAATGGCACCCGTTGGGGCACATCAAACAGATAAAATCACGGGACATGTCACTCACTCCTTAAAAAGCTGGATCCGACACAAAGCTTACGCGGTACTTATGCAGCATCTGCTGGGGATGATACGAGGATTTTGCGATCTTAAGGGCCAACTTCCCAAGATCCTGCTCAAAATTGATATGCGTATACTTCGCAGGTAAGATACCGGCGAAGTGATTGTACATGTACTGATACATCCCCTTAAATTTCCGCCTTCCCTTGGCAAAATGAAATACAAACATCGCATCATTAATTTCCTCACCAAGGATAAAACCTGCTGGCTCACCATTCACATAATAGATCCCGCCGCAAAGGACAAGTTCGTCATACAAAGCCAGCCCATCACGACAGGGGAAATAATCAGTGGATGTCTTCTCGCCACCCACATCCTCCTGCCAGGCATCAAGAATGATTTGAGCATCCCCCATGCGCTCCTTTGTCAGAGGGTAAGCCTCCGGCGTATAAAGCGACAGGAATTGATTCAAAAGATTCTTTTTATCATGAAACTTGGACCCCTTATAGGTCGCCAATTGCTCAACGGAATACACATAATCTGAGTCGCCCTCAACAAAAGAGGGCTTCAGATTCCTCCCCCCAAAAGCTCCCAGCCATTCCTCAGGAACAGGAAAGATAAAGTCGTAGTCATGAAGAAGCCCCTTTAGGATGGAAAGATCAGCCACACTGATCTCGCCTGTAGGCATCACATGCCGAAAACCATCATAGGTCTTCCCTGACACAAAGATCGAATCAGCCTCTTTAATAATGTGATAGTCGTGAGAATCACGGAAAAGATAGAGATTGGAGAAACTATACTCAGACAAAAAAGAACGCGCGCTCTTCAAACGCCCATGAAGGAGTTCTTTATGGTCTAAAGATAACTTCTCTCGCAACATAAGACACCTTTGTTCTTATATGTTTTGTCGTAAGAATCCCCGAAACCTTGCGTCACAAAATCATCACAGTCAAATAACAACATGACTCTCATAAAAGCGAAGAAGCTTTTCTTCACGCTCAAAAGAAGGCATTGCGGCCCTCACCGCGTCCCAATATCGTGAGGAATGATTTCGATGCCGTAAATGATGAAGCTCATGAACGACCAGATAATCAATAACGCTCATCGGAAGCATCACAAGCCGCCAGGAAAAATTCAAGCCCCCACGCGACCCGCAAGATCCCCAGCGCCTCTGGGCACTGCTGATACGAACACTTTTATACTGAAATCCATCCCGTTGGGCAAAGAATTCCACACGCGAGGCAATCACCTTCAAAGCTTCCTGACGATACCACGCCTTCAGGTGTTCTCGCGGGGAGGTTAGAAACGCTCTGGGGAAAACCAGGCTTGGGCCATCCAACGAGATCTCCCTCGCCTCATCCACGATCTTTAGAGAATACTTCTGACTCAAGAATAAGAATTCCTCACCTTCCACGAATTGTTTAGGTGCTATCTTCTGAAGGCGTTCCCGAGTTTCCTGGATCTTTCGCTCCACCCAATCACGCTTCTCAAGGATCAGGTTCTGAATAAACCCTTCAGAAACCTGCCATGGCGCACGGACAATAAGCTCGGCCTCGCGTGTGACAATGAGCGCCACACTCCGGCGTCGGGAACGAATGATCCTTGTGATTGTCATCCGCCCCACCGCCAGTGCCATGGTTCAAAGGTAATACCGCTTGAAGAATCCTTAGGGTAAGAAAGCACAAAGCCGAATTGATCCGCATTCTTCATAAGCCAGTCATACTCAAGCAAATTTTGAAATTCCTCTGCGTGATATTCCCCACTGATCCCATCTTCATTAATAAAATCCAGGGCCTGATGCTGCGGCCAACCGTGCTCGCTAAAGCCTGGAAGAGCGACAAATCGCGCCGTCTCCTGGATCGAGTAGGCATGATTCGAAAGATAATATACAAAAAGATAAAGCTGATACGCACTCGAACGATAGGCAGATTCAATGTAAAGCTGTTTGCCCAAATCCTTATTCATGGCCTCCATCATAGCCGTGTAACTCTTATAAACATCAGGAGAAACAAATTGAACGGGTAAGGCCTGAAGGCCCTCTTTATCATGAACGCGCACCGCCTGCCCCTTCACCGCCACAAGCGTTTCCTGACCTGTGGCCAGACCCCGATAAGGAATCTTGATCCCCAGTTTCTTCCCGTCAAGATCCTGGAAACTCTTTAAAAAGGCCTGTTGTCCCTTGGAAAGCGGCGCATACAGCTCTTCGAACGTGAGTCTCGCAAGATCTCCCTGCTTTTCCCGCTCTAAAATCAAAGGAGACAACTTTCTAATAAGTTCCCGGACCTTGATGATGTCTTTATCCGAAAGCCTCTCGACATTCAACGGCGCAGCTTCTGCAGCCGTTGCCAAAACGAATAAAAGAAGAAATGCCCCCATTACCTTCGATAAATTGCGCATGCTTAAACCATTCTCTCATTTTCTTCCGTAAACTTGATAATCCTGTTCATCACATCCACGCATCCGGCGGGATTAACCCCAACTGCGGTCTCCGCGGAAAGCATCACAAAATCCGTCCCATCCAGGATCGCATTTGCCACATCCGTTGTCTCGGCCCTTGTCGGCAACCGATTCTCTGTCATACTTTCGAGCATCTGGGTTGCGGTAATCACAAATTTCTTCACTCTGTTACACTTACGAATGATCGCCTTCTGGACCATGGGCACCTCCCAGATCGGGATCGAGACCCCCATGTCGCCGCGCGCCACCATGATCCCATCCGATACTTTAAGGATCTCATCCACATTACAAATCCCCTCGCGATTCTCGATCTTGGCGATCAATTGAGGAATTTCCCCCTGACCTTTCAAGAACTTGCGAATAGAAAGAATATCTTCCTTGCTACGAACAAATGACTGCGCGATGTAATCAACTTTATGCTCCTGGCAAAAAGTCAGGTGCTCCTTATCGCTCGCGGTAAGCCCATGGAATTCCAGGATAACATCCGGCATGTTGATCCCCTTGTGATCCTTGATAGCGCCTCCGACGACAACCCGGGTTTTCAACCGCTTACCCACAACACCCTCAGAGACGAGCGCAATATTGCCATCATCAATAAAGATCGCGAGACCCTTTTTGATCCGCTTAAGATCCCCTTGATAATCAAAGGGGAGGCAATCCCCTTCCCCAAGGATATTCTCCTGGCTCAGCCAGACAACCTGATGTCGTTTCACCTCAACAGGTTTTCCCCCCTTCATCCGCCCCATGCGGATACGATACCCCTCAAGATCGCCCAGGATCCGGATATGTCGACGATATTTCTTATTGAGCATACGGACCGTCTTGATCCGCTCCTCATGATCAGACAGCTTCCCATGCGAGAAATTAAGCCGGACAACATCCATGCCCGCACGCATCATTTTTAAGATCATGCCGGACTTCTCCGACGCAGGTCCTAACGTACAAATAATATTTGTCCTAGGCACAACATCCCTCCCCGATTATCTTCGTCCACGCTGGGCGATCACAAGCCAGTCCCAAGGATAAGGAGCCCCCATCCATCGCGGCACTCTCTCAAATTCCGTATCCCAGCCGTATTCAATCTTGACCACTTCCTTCACATCAAGCCCTGCCTCTTTCAAAAGGAAACAAAGCTCCTCTTTAAGATAATGTTTTGTCGCCACCCCGTCAATGCCAAGAATCCCCTGACGTGCCTTATTGTCAGCCAACGGATCTTTGACATAAACTGAACGTAAAGCTGTGGCAAAAGAAGAACCGTCCTTCCATTTCCACTGGACAAACCGCAAATCGACAAAAAGGGACGACTCCAAGGAGGGGACAACAAGAACAAGGCTTCCATCGGGCTTAAGGATCTTCGCCATGGCCTCCAACATCTTATGACGGATACTCATGGACGATGAGATCAGGGAATTTACGCTCACCACACAATCAACGCGAGGAATTTTCTTAAAAGCAGAACGAATGTCGCCGGCGAGGAATGTGATATTCGGCAGCTTCTCATGATCCGCCTGCGCACGGGCTAACAGATCCTCGGAAATATCATTGGCATAAACTCGCTTAAAATATTTCGACAAAATCGGAAGGAAATGCCCGATTCCGCAACCGATATCCGCAACCGTACGGCTCACGGAAGCGATTTTGCGCAAACGCTTTTCAATTACCCCCTGACGATCACAATGAAGAACGCTATGGATCTCCTCTTCATATGCACACGCCATACCATCCCAGTAGCGCTTATCCATTTCCCGGCGAATCTGACTACCACCCATCATCATTCTCCACGACACTCATCATTGTCTGATAATCTCTTCAAGAACACTCGAAACCCTCAAAAGCGGCGCCTGACCTCTATGTTCTGATCTTACAATACCTATCCCCGGATAATACCAGCGCGCGTCAAAGTCAGAGGCATTATCCATGACGATCTTAAAACAGTTGCGAAAGATGCCCGCAGGCACGGCAATATCCTCAACCTTCTCCACATAATAACAAGGCTTTCCCGTCTCTCTGGAACAACTCTGCGTTAATCCCTTCCTCCCGTCCTCCCAGGAAAGCCCTGGTTTTAAGTAAAATCCATACGCCTCACCAAAATCTTCCTTCTTAACCACCTTGAATTCCTGATGACTCTCCCGGCTCACGCGAAATGTATCTCCCACCTCTTGGCTATATATCTGTTCCTTCCCCGCGTCATCCACAACCACCGTTTCTCTGCGATAAACAAGTTTGTCCCCCTTTTTCACCCTGGGGACGGAACCGGAAGAGACGGCCTGGCTATCGACTGTTTTATATGTTCCTACAAGACCCTGATATTCCCGTGGCTCTGGTGTTTGGGCTGCTGTGCTTGCCAGCGCTTGATACCGAAATTCTCTGCCATCCCATTGATACACTTCCCAGCGCGGCTCAGGAATAGGGAATGTCCAACTGTCATCCGGACCCATGGGACGCCCCACCTTAATCATCGGTATCCCACCTTCAGATGAAACCTCAACTCCCCGCGTGCTGCCATTCTCAAACAGCTTGTGAAGCCCTTTTGCCCCTTCATACTTAAAAACAAAGAGCTTCGTATAA
>JADGCU010000099.1 GCA_015228785.1 Candidatus Omnitrophota bacterium | reverse complement strand
TGTCAGCGCACACCGCGCTTGATTCCCGGGCCGCTGTCCTGGTGGGGATTCTTTCGCAAACTTCTTCCCCGAAGCCGTAAAGCGATCTGGAGGGAGAGCCTGTCGGTTGTTCTTGTTTTGGGGGGCATGATCGTAATCCGGACAGTCGTTGAGGCCAGGGCCATAGGGCAGGTTGATCTGTGGAAAGAGCCTTTGGAATTTCTTGTGATGATTGTTCTCTTTTTTCTTTTGTTATATCTTTCAGCAAAGGAGGAAAAATGAATTTTGCTGTCTTTGCCTCTGGGAATGGGACGAATCTTCAGGCCATCATTGATGCCTGTCGTAAGAAGAAGATCAAGGGAGCGCTTAAGATGGTTTTTTCAGATAAGCCTGATGCTTTTGCGCTAACACGTGCGCGAAAGGCCGAAGTGCCGTGTATTGCCTGGATCGAGCCTAAGGCGTATAAAACACGGGAGGCATTTGATAAGGCCGTCGTGAAGCTTCTAAAGGCAGAAGGGATCGACTTTGTTGTTCTTGCTGGTTTTATGAGGATCTTAAGCTCTGGCTTTGTTCGTGCCTACAAGAACAGGATTCTTAATATTCACCCTGCTCTTTTACCAGCGTTTAAGGGCGTTCATTCGATCAAAGAAGCTTTTGAGTATGGGGTTAAGGTTGCGGGCGTGACGGTTCACATTGTTGATGAAGAAATGGATCATGGCCCCATCGTTGTTCAGGCTGCTGTAGAGGTGAAAACAACGGATAGTCTTGCTTCTCTTGAGGGGAAGATCCATGAGGTTGAACATCGGCTTTATCCGCAGGCCGTTGACCTGTTCGCTAGAGGGAAGATCAAGGTTGTTGGACGCACGGTTAGGGTCGGCTAGGGGAAGGCTTTCTTTACCTGTAGCAATATATAAACTTTATTCTATTTTATTTCTTTTTTGATCTCGCCCCACCGGTTTTGGATCCTTAGAACAAAATAATTCCTCTGGACAAAGCGTGAACAATCGGGTATCTTTTGATAACGATTCTCAACATCAACTTTGCGCTATTGGATATGCTGACAGAAAAAGATAAACAAGCGTTTCAGGATTACCTTACTCAGGAGGGGCTTAAGTTCAGTGAGCAGAGGATGCAGATTCTCGAGATCGTGCTTCAGGGGGTCAAGCATCTTACCGCGAATGAAATTTACAAGAATGTTCAAAAAAGGCATCCGGGCATAGGGTATGCCACGATTTATAGGACGCTGCGCCTTTTGTGTGAGGCAGGCCTGTGTGTGGAGCTCAAATGTGAGGATGGGATCTGTCGTTATGAACACGCGGCGGATGATGTTCATCACGATCATCTGATCTGCACGAAATGCGGGCGGTTTGTTGAGGTGGTTGATCCTCAGATCGAAAAGCTTCAGGACAAATTGTTTAAGGATAATGGCTTTCTTCCCCAGAGGCACAGGATGGAGCTTTACGGGATTTGCAGGCAGTGTAAGAAATAAATTTTTTTGACGACATATTGATAGTGAGAATCATTATTAATTAGGAGGATCGGATGGGCGTTATTAGATTAAGTGAGATTCCGGTCAAGGGCGCGTGTAAGGTGGTCAAGGTCACAGGCGAGAAGGCTATTCGTAAGAGGCTTTTGGAGATGGGTTTTGTCAAAGGAACTGATATTTATGTTGAGAAACAGGCCCCTCTTGGAGACCCCATGGAATTGGTTCTTAAAGGTTATCATGTGTCCCTCAGGCGTGAAGAGGCGGGGGATGTGTGTGTTGAGTCGTCGGTCGCTGATGTGGTGGGAAAAAAGAAGCTTAAGATCGCTCTTTGCGGGAACCCGAACGCGGGAAAGACAAGTCTTTTTAATTCATTGACCGGATCCCGCCAGCATGTGGGTAATTGGGCCGGGGTGACGGTTGAGAAGAAGGAGGGGTATACTTCTTTTGGGGATTATGCGATTGAGGTCGTGGATCTTCCCGGGACGTATAGCCTGACGGCTTTTTCTATGGAGGAGCTGATCGCCCGGGATTACATTATTCATGAGAGCCCGGATGTGGTTATCAACGTGATCGACTCGACAAATTTGGAGAGGAATTTATACCTCACCACACAATTGGTTGAGCTTGGTTGTAAGGCTGTCATTGCGCTGAATATGGCTGATGAGGCGAAGCATAAAGGGATATTGATTGATACTAAAAAACTAGGTGAGCTTTTGGGAATGCCGGTTGTTCAGACTGTGGGGAGTGTGGGAACAGGGATCAAGGATATTTTGCGTGAGGCGGTCGCCATCAAGGAGGCTCAAGAGTCTCTTTCCCGGCATATTCATATCAATTACGGGGCAGAGGTGGAGGAAGAGATTAAGAAGATCCAGGCGGAGTTGAGGAAAGATCCGGTCGTGTCGAATCTTTATTCAACTCGTTGGTTTACGGTCAAGTTATTAGAGCATGATAAGCAGGTGACGGAGGAGATATCGGCGAAGTCTGGGAACAAGGATGCTGTTCTTCGTCAGGTAGAGGTCAGTCACGCTCATATTGAGAAGATCCTCAATGATGAAAGTGAAATCATTCTGGCAGATGCCAGGTATGGTTTTATTAAAGGGGTTCTCGCTGAGACGTATAGTCACCGATCTTTTGATCGGATCACGATTTCGGACAAGATCGACAAGGTCCTGACCAATCGTGTGTTGGGCATTCCTATCCTTGTTGGATTGTTATGGATCATGTTCCAGACGACATTTACCTTGGGAGCTTATCCTATGGGATGGATCGACAGCCTGGTGGGGCAGATCAGTGCTTATCTTTCCGGGATCATGCCTAATGGTATTTTAAAAGATCTACTTATTAATGGGATCATCTCCGGGACGGGAGGGGTTGTTGTTTTCTTGCCGAACATCATGATTCTTTTTTTCTTTATTTCACTGTTTGAGGATACCGGCTACATGGCGCGTGCTGCTTTTATTATGGATAAGGTTATGCATACATTGGGACTTCATGGAAAGAGTTTTATTCCCATGATCATGGGTTTTGGGTGTAATACTTCGGCAATTATGAGTACCAGATCGTTGGAAAACAAGACGGACCGGATGCTGACGATCTTGATCAATCCCTTGATCAGCTGCAGCGCACGCCTTCCTGTTTATATTCTTTTGGCAGGGACATTTTTTGGTAAGAATGCAGGCAATGTGATCTTTGGAATTTATCTGACCGGTATTGTGCTGGCGATTCTTATTGGTCAGGTGTTTCGTAAGACCCTTTTTAGAGGAGAGGCCGCTCCCTTTGTTATGGAGCTTCCACCGTATCGCATTCCGAGCGCCCAGAGTATTTTGATTCACATGTGGGAAAAGGGATCGATCTTCTTAAGGAAGGTGGGAGGCGTTATCCTGATCGCGGCAATCATTATTTGGTTTGTGACCGCGTTTCCGAGGCCATCCTCGACTTCAAGCAGTCTTGGGACAACGGATGTGATGTCAGAAAGTTACGCGGGACGTGCGGGGAGGTTTATTGAACCGGTCCTTAAGCCCTTGGGGTTTGGGTGGAAGGAAGGTGTTGCGCTTCTGACAGGGGTTGCGGCCAAAGAGATTGTTGTCTCAACCTTTGGTGTTCTTTATCAGGCGGGCGATAAAGTTAATCATGAAAGCGCAGGTCTTCGTCTTGCGCTTAAGCAAAGCATGACGCCATTGGCTGCGTTGTCGTTCATGTTATTCACGCTCATTTATATTCCTTGCGTTGGGGCTTTGGGTGCTATGTATCGTGAGCTTGGGTCGCTCAAGTGGACGCTTTTTGCTGTAGGGTACAGCTTAGCGTTGGCATGGATTATTTCTTTTACTGTGTATCAAGGCGGTATGTTTTTGGGGTTTAAATAGACTAATAATGTAGGAGGTTATGACATGGAGATTATGTTAGCTTTTATTATATTTGGTCTTGCTTTTGCGGGGCTTGTTTCATATTTGCGCAAGGCATTTAAAGAAGGCGATAAGTGCTCAAGTTGCAGTGATGAAAGTGTGTCTTGTGGGGTGGGATCAAAACGCGGGAAGTGTTGTTGAGCGCAAGGGCCGTATGTTAATGCCTGCTTTTATTTAGCAGCAGGGGTTCCCGCTTCTTTCTTTTTCGGCCCTTCATTTCCGACGATGATGCCCTCTCCTGGTTTATAGTGGATCGTTGTCAGGCGTTCCTTCTTTTCTTCCCATGCTGTTTTTTCTTCAAAGGCCTTCAGCTGTTCTTTGGTGAAGATCTGTTCTTTCTTCTCACGAACAAATTTAAGAAAGAATCCCCACCAGGACAGCGGCCCGGGAATCAAGCGCGGTGTGCGCTGACA
>JADGCU010000098.1 GCA_015228785.1 Candidatus Omnitrophota bacterium | reverse complement strand
CTGATCGGGATGTGCATGGATAATCGCAAACATCTGCATATGCCGGATAATTTTGCTTTTATTATCCGTTCCGGCGGGGCGAATTTAAGATCCAGTGAATTTAAGGTTTCCTATGCTATTGCTGTGGGAGGTGTGGGGTATATTGCTTTGATCGGGCATAATCATTGTGCCATGGTGAATTTGATCTCCAGGAAAGATGAGTTTATTAATGGTCTTGTGAAGAGGGCGGGCTGGCGCAGGGAAGCGGCTGAGGAGCATTTTATGAATTTGGCCCTGATGCATGAGATCGACAATGAAATAGATTTTATTGTGAGTGAAGCGGGCAGGTTGAGGAAGAGATACCCTAAGATCAAGGTCGCTTCTTTGTATTATCGGGTTGAAGACAATCGGTTGTCCTGTATTTTCTGATATCGGGAAGCTCAGAATTCATGACCATCTGGTTTTCTAAGTTTCTTCTTTCTTCTGTGTCCTTAGTTTAGTAAACTATATGAGCTTTAAACAATTTATAAAATATTTGAATCAGGAAGCTTAACTGCGGGTTGTTTTTATTTTGAGAGGCCGCAGGGTATCTTCCATGCTTTCAAAAAGGGGAAGAGATGTCAATTTTCTGGGATCAACGTCGAAAAGCGCCTCAATTATGGACCTATCCTTTCTTTATTCTTTTAGCAGTAGGGCTTTGTGTCGGGGTCTATAGTTACGGGATGAAGAAGGCGTCTCAAATGCCTGAAGATGAAGAAAGTCAGAAGTCCCTCAAGACGTTTTAATGTAATAAGCGCTCAAGAGCACGTCTGTCTTTTGAGTTGCGGAAATTAAACTTATGTCCCACGCGATTCTTCTTATTTCCTGTTCTGACCAGAAAGGCATCACGGCCGCGGTGACGGATTTTGTGTTTAAGCGCGGGGGCAATATCCTTCATGCTGATCAGCACACAGATACTCACGCCAATACGTTTTTTATGAGGATGGAGTGGGAACTGGCCGGGTTTACGGTGCCCCGGGATAAGATTGCTGATGAATTCCGATCATTGGCCGAGCGCTTTCGCATGGATTGGCATCTTCACTTTTCAGATCAGACCGTCAAGACCGCTATTTTTGTCTCCAGGCATTTGCATTGTCTTTATGATCTTCTTTTTCGATATAAGGCAGGACAGCTTCCGGGTTGCGAGATCAGCCTTATTGTGAGCAATCATCCTGATGCCGAGGCATTGGCCCAGCAGTGGGGGATCGAGTTTTTATTGACACCTGTTACGCCGCAGACAAAAGAGGGTGCGGAAGCCGCTCAATTGGCGAAATTGAAAGAAAAAGGGATCAGCCTTGTTATTTTGGCACGGTATCATCAGATCCTGACGGGAAAGTTCCTGCAGCATTTTACTAATCAGGTGATCAATATTCATCATTCTTTTTTACCGTCTTTTGCGGGAGGAAGTCCTCATGCCCGTGCGTATGAAAAGGGTGTTAAGATCATCGGGGCAACGAGCCATTATGTGATCGAGGCGCTTGATGAGGGGCCTATTATTGAGCAGGATACGGCCAGGATCGATCATCGTTATTCCATCCAGGACATGGTTGAGGTGGGTCAGGATCTGGAGCGCATGGTCCTTTATCGCGCTGTGCGCTGGCATCTGGAAAAGAAAATCCTTTGTTACGGGAATAAGACAGTTATTTTTGATTAATGTAACAGGAGGTCTTCCTTGTTTAAGAAAATCAAAATTCAAAAATTTGATAATTCCTCTGTTGTGGTGAAATTCCACGTTCTTTTCGTCGTCATGGCGATTGTTCCGATGGGACTGTTGATGTATCTTTATTGGGAGCTTACGAATCATGGGACAATTGGCATTACTATTGATGAGCTGAATACTGTTTTGCTTCTCGCTATTATCGGGATCGCAGTCGGATATGTGGCGATGCGGTTGCTTCTTAAGAATTTGGTTGATGTCGCTCGGATGAGCGCAAACAAGCTGTGCGATGTTGTGGGACCTGAGAAGGTTCAGGCGTTCTTGAAGGGGGATGAGAATGAAATTGCGGTTCTGACACGGACGTTTAATGAGATCACGACCCGAGTTGAGGAGCTTGAGCAAAATGTTAATAGTCTTGAGGTTACAAAAAAGACCCTCCAGTCGGTTTTGACCCGTGTTGGTCAGGGCATTTCCAATATTCGCAATATTGATACGTTCCTTGACTTGATTGTTGAAACCTTGACGGAGGCTTTGGGTGGGGAGAAAGGGTTGTTGCTCCTCCTTGATAAAAAAAATAATATGCTCTCGATTAAGACTATTTATGGAGCATCGTCCAAGGCCTTTGATAATCGAGTTTTTTCTCTTGAAACAGGTCCTTTTTCCGCGGCGGTCTACACCCGCAATGCCCTGATCATTCCTAAGATCCAGTCTCTTTCGGATGAGGCGCGCAAGACGGCTGATGTCCTGGATTTTCCGATGATCTGTGCTCCTCTTGTGCTGCACGATGAGGTTCTTGGTATTATTGCTGTTTCGGGGAAAAAGAAAGGCGCGTCTTTCCAGGAAGAGGATATGACGCTTATGTTAAGCCTTGCTGTCCAGACAGCGATCGCGATAGAAAATTCGAAGCTTAGTGAAAATGCGGATAAGACTTATTTTGAGACCCTGGCAGCCCTGGCGATGGCGGTTGAGGCTAAGGATCCTTATTCCCGGGGACATTCGGACAGGGTCTCGCAGTATTCTGTGGCGATCGCACAACAATTGGGCCTCGCCCCTGAAGTTGTTGAGGATATTAAGGATGCTGCACGCATTCATGATATCGGTAAGATCGGGGTAGCGGATGAAGTTTTGTCAAAGCCTGGTCCTTTAACGAGGATGGAATGGGCCATGATGGGTCGTCATCCTGAGATCGGGGAGAGCCTTGTGAAACCCGTTGCGACGTTGAAGTCCCTGGGGGATCTCATCCGTCATCATCATGAGAAACTTGATGGGTCTGGATATCCGGATAAGCTCAAAGGTGAGCAGATATCAATACCGGTAAGGATCTTGGCTGTTTCTGAAATTTATGATGCGTTAACGACAGATCGTCCATATCGCAATGCCCTTGTGAAGCAGGATGCTTTAAGGAGGATGCGTGAAATGGGAGTATTGATCGATCAGGATGTTGTGGCAACGCTTGAAGAAGTTCTTAAAAAAGAATAATGTTTGAAAGCCGAAAGACCTGCAGAAAGTGAAAAGTTATCAAATCTGCGTTTATGCGGCATGAATCCTCCCCTTGGTCTTTTTTTGTCCGTTATCAAGCACGGAAGTTTTTCTGTTTCTTTTTTGTTTTCTGTGTTTCTTTTCCTGCCTTAGCCAGTCATGTGGTTGTTAATACACCTCAAGTTGGACGTATGGATCTCAAGACACGAAGTATTCCTATCACTTTTAATGTTTCCTGGGAAAATTCCTGGCGTGGTTTTCTTTATAAGGATTCTAAGGTGGAGAATTGGGATGCTGTCTGGGTTTTTTGTAAGTTTTCAAGAAAGAACTCGGATTACGGGATCTGGGATCCGTGGACACCGTGTCATTTAAATATAGCCGGGTCTATGGCTCCTTTAGGCGCGAGAGTGGACATGGGGGAAACGTCAGGGGTAGGGCAAGGAGTATTTGTTTATAGCTCTCAGCCTAAGACTTGGGGTCCTGCGCAATACGACGGGGTTAAGTTTGAGTGGCTTGCCGGAGAACAGGGGGTTGGGCCTACGGATCCGGTACAGGTTAAGCTGTTCGCTATAGAGATGGTCTATGTGCCTCAGGGGTCTTTTGTGGTTGGTAATGCCAAGATGAACGAGAATCCTGTGACCGGGACGCCTAATTCCTTTCGTGTTTCTGGATGTGACAATGCCTTAAGAAATTGCGCATACAAAATAGCTAGTGAAGGACCGATTGATGTGGGGGAGATCGAGGGGTATCTACATTATCCCGGCAATGGGGACTTAGGGACGCCTTTGCCTGGTTCCTTTCCGAAAGGGTATCAGGATTTTTATGTGATGAAGTATGAGGCGTCTCAGGGGCAGTATCGGGATTTCTTAAATGCCCTGACGCGGGATCAGCAGAAGGGTGAGTTGGGAGACCCTATTCCTGAGGCGGGGCAGTTCGTGTTTTCTAAGACAGAGACAGTTGGTTCGTATCGCAATACGATCCGTCGGGATCTTCAAGATCCGGAAAACATACGTAGGTCCTTACGGTTTGGATGTGATGCGACAGGGGGAAAGACCCCTGATGGTCTTTTTGATCAAGCGAATGATGGCGAGTGGGTGGCCATGGAAATGATCACCCGCTCCGCATCCGCCGGTCCGTAATAATCAAACAGTT
>JADGCU010000097.1 GCA_015228785.1 Candidatus Omnitrophota bacterium | reverse complement strand
GTATTCCGCTCGCGGCTCGTTTCCAGGATCCGAGGGTCATCAATATCCCGGGTTTTCTGAGATAGTAACCGATCCCGGCATACATGTGCGCCATCACTTCCCCTGGCCCCATCTTGCCATTGAGCATATCAACAAAACGCCCCAAAGCCTGCTGAAGAGCTCCCATCCCGAACTTGCGGAAAATACCGTCAGTCCCGCTCCAGGACAACTCACGAGCCTTGCCTGCCTCAATATACTCACGATAAAGGATCTTCTGCCCTTTCATCTTGCGCACCATGCCCGCGAAGATATCCTCATTCACATTCGATGTGGAGGAAACGCCACCGTAAATCTTAGCCGAAGAAGCCCGCCAGATATCCGGATGTCCATAGTGGAAACGGACCCCCAGCATGGTCATGACCCGCTGGGTCAGGGTATTAAATGTGCGGTCCGCGATCGCATGCGCCCTCGCCTCATCGGAGAAATAATCCGTATATATGTCTTCAGGGTAGCCAATGATCGCAGCATCCTTATTATCCGGATTAGCAAACTCGTTCATCAGGATCGGCAATTTCATGATCTGTTCAGGATAAAAGTCCTGGTTCATGTCCATGGTCAAAACCACCTCACCGGTGGCAAAGCTGCGGGCATGAGTCTGGTTACCAGGCTTGCCCTCGGTAATGATCTGTTTAACACCGGAGGACAAATTGACCGTGTAAATATCCTGGATCGACCCAACGCCTTTTTCATCAACAACATAACGGGACAGAATCCTCTTATCACCCTGAATGGACGCCAGTTCAATATCAAAACCTAATTCCTTATGATACTTCTTCAGCAGAAAATCCACATCACCCTTCTTGGAAAGCCAGTCAGGCTCATTCTTGGTTTTGACATCCCCGTAACTCTGATATGCCCACAGCATCTGGAATTTCTTGGAAACCTCTTCATTTATTTTGGCCTCATCCCAGTCAGGGTGATTGATCTTGGCCAAAACCTTTAACATCCGCACATAGTTCATCGTGCCATCAAGGGTACGAGCGTAAGGCTGAACCCGGTAAGAAGCCCACAGACGTATCTCCATCTTCAAGGCATCGCTGATCTTCCCCATACTCTTTCCGTCTTTCAGAAGACCCTCCATCATCTTGATCTCATCCGGCGTTGCTATTCCCTTATCCTTCACGCGATCGATCAGGTTCTGCCAGAACTCTTTATTCAACGAAACAATGCGATCCAAATTCTTAAACCCAACATTCACTCCAGCATCCAAAGATGTCGTCAACTTTGGCGTGTCATCATAAGCATAAATAATGTCTTCACCAAATACCGGTGTCATGATCGTCAAGGTTTTGATGTCATCCCATTTGGGCATCTCTGGCATATCCATAAGCAAACTGTTGACAAAAACGGCGATCCTTTTCTGGATACGCTCCGTCTTAAACTTATCCAGCTTCCCTTCCTTCGCCAATCTTTCTTCTTCATCCGAGATCTCATCCCGTTCACGCATCTGCTTAAAGATCGCATCCCATATCATTTGACGCGCCTTGGCGCGTTCCTCCGGCTTATCCAGCCCAGGAATCTTTGGGAGAAGCTTGGCATCCATAAGATCATTAAGGGACTTGTCATCCTGCAGTTTCTTGATATCCGCGCCCGTCTTTATGATCCCCAATCCCAGGAGCTTCCCGTGGATAAATCCAAAAATCCCTTCCAGAAGGTAAACAATAGCAAAAGAATCCAGATAAAAAAACAAGACGACAGGAAGAGCAAAGAGAACAAGGAGAGGCCAGGTAGGCAGCGTTAAAACAGCCGGCAGCGCAAAACCAAGGAGCGAAGAAATGGTCCACGTCGACCCCACAAACTGCATGAAGGGGATCAGAGTAAAAAACAACATAAAAGAATTCCAAGCGAGTTTCGCGGCTGTAAAGATGCCCCAAAAGGCTGCCCGATAAATCTTTTCCTTAGGTGTCAGCGGTGGCTTATTATACCCCTCTGAAGGATGCATTGGCTTGCCAAAGGCCTTACTGACATTCCGTTCCAGGGCCCAATTCAATGCCCTCCCAAAAAGCCAGAGACCAACCCCTGCCGCAATCGCCGTTGCCCCTGCCACAATCGCCGCTGCCCCTATCACTCCTACCACTCCTCCCCCAACAGTGACACCCAACACGACACCTGTGGCAAGACCCGCTTTTAAAGCAAGAGTGAACGCCAGCGAGGAGGTGACCATCATCGTTGTATACATAAATGGCCGGAAGGTGTTGCGCAATGTCTGTGCCACGGAGGTCAGCACACGGAATACCTGCGGCACATGAAACCTCCCGCCGGTCCTTGTAATACCGTCGGAGAATGTTTTGGCCGTCAAAGGCTTGTCTTTTAACTTGACGGACACATCTTCTTTCTTTAATATCTCCCCTTTCTCTGTAACATTGCCGTCCGTATCCTTCTTATCAGGCAGTACAAGATTACCGGAAGGCGTCCATTTCCCTTTCTGGACAACATCCTGAAAATAATCGACATACGTCCTGTACTCCCTGATCGCCCCCAATCTCTTCTTCATTCTAAAGATACTGCCTTCAGCAGCGCGGGGAAGAGAAAGCGGACAAAATTTTGGGGAAACCACTTCAAAAACAAGCCGGTTCCGTTTCATGCGATCGCTTAATGATAAAGTCTTCGGATTCTTACCCATTAATTCTTTAATCGGATCGGCCCATGTCGCAGAAGCGGATAAAAACAGTTCCGGGAACTCGAGTTCAATATCGCTGTTCGTCCAGCCCCAGTCCAGAACCAAAACACCCTGCAACACAAACGCCTCATCCCATTCTTTCTGCTGCTTTTGATCTACCGGTTCATCCGCAAGGATCCTACCCAGGTCCTCTTCTGTCAAAACCATATTAAACTTATCCATCCACCCCTTTATTAAAGCGCCCCTGATCTTTTTATCACCTTGTTTAGCCTTGGCCAGATCTTCCTCGGTAAATCCTTCCATCAGGAATATGCGATTCAACCTTGCGTATTCACCAGCCGTAACGGGCTGCTTCGTATCTATCTTTTCCAAAACAGAGAACACAACATCATTCCGATCTTTGAGATCCTTCTTCTCTATACCGGTCGCTTTAATCGCATTCCTCAAATCCCTGACCTGGGTGCCACTGAATTCATCCCTCGAAAAAGCGAATCCATTAATCACCCTCATGAGGCCATTCACCTTCACCGTCAATTCTTTGCGAAAATCATCATAAATCACGCCACGCCCGTCAGGATCCCCATCAAGGGTATACCCCAAACTGTCATACCACTCTATAAACGTCGGCCCCTTAGGATTTTTCATCCGGAAGAGATCATTCAGGTCATCCTGCCTGAAATAATACTGATACGGGACCAAATGCTTTCCATCCCCTCCGGACAGCCCCTGGAATGTGGTGACCTGCACTTCAAGAATGGCGTGCCAGCGCGTATATTCCTTGCGGATGAATTGTCCGAACGTGTTAAGCTTGTTCTTTCTGACGGCCTCGCGGTGTTTATGAAAAAGATAACTGATATAATCCGGCATGTCGTTGGAAAGGATCTCGCTGCCAACAAGGATTAACTGCAGGGCCCAAAGGTCTTCAATGGTGGGCTTAAAATCTTCGACATTTTCATCCTTAATGTACTTCTCGCGGAAAACCCGGTAAGGAACAAAATGCTCGTTAATAATATCCTGAACATCCTCACCTCTTTCGACCCTGGTCATGATAGATGTTTCAAAGACCCTGCGAGCATTGGCCCACACCGGACGCGAATATCCATATCGCTCACCCTTGGCAAGAATCTTCCAGATCTCATTAAATTTCTTGTCTTTAACTACATCCGGCCTGGGCGCAACGTCGCTGTTATACGACCTCAGCCGCACCTTTGTGGAGGCGGGAACCTTTTCCAAAAAGAGGCTCTTGGTTGCGTCTTTTAAAAGTTTATGAAGTGCTCCCGCACCATCCTTCTTGATCCCGGGCCAAGTCTTCATTAATGTCGCCGTAAATGTGTCTACGGATATATCCTTGCCTTCTTTGTCTTTCAGTTTAAGTTCATCATGGAACTTGGGCTGGATGATGCCACGAGAATCAATATAACCATTCTTTACCAGTTCCGCCCAAGCCAAATCATTATCAAAAGTAGACGTTAACGGGAAGCCCCCTTTCGCAACAACTCCCCATTTTAGGAGCCCTTCCCAAATCTTAGCCCCATCCGGATCGGCAGCAAGAAAATCGCCCTCTTCCACTGCCCCGTCTTTTGACCTTTCTCCCCATATCTTCTCCATGGCCAACTTGGCGTCAGCCGCGGTCATGGCGCTCTCTTTGTCGAGCCGGACACTCTGCACCTTCAACGCCCCCATCGCGCTCTCAGAAGATCCCTTTGCTCTTTC
>JADGCU010000036.1:14434-18945 GCA_015228785.1 Candidatus Omnitrophota bacterium | reverse complement strand
GTATCTTTTAATACATTATTTCTCAGATAAAGGACGTACGGCATCCAGAGCGTGCTGACAGCCAGAACCTGTTCCCAGGAATTCATTCTTTACCCCTCTCGCGTTCGACTTCGACTCCGTAAACAGCGCCTCGATACCTTTTTTATCCTTAATCTTGTAGTCTTACTTATCAGAGATCTTGACAGACGGTAAAGCAAAATCACTCGCCCGATATGAGGCGGTCTGCCCTATCTCACGAACACACCCTATCCGCCAAAGGTCAGTTTCGTCATGATGAGAGAACTTAAGAAAAATAACTCGATAGGGCCCCTCAAACCCTCTCTCCCTGATCACATTTCCGTCAAAAATGAAAGAGAACTCATGTTTTCCGGGGGCAATCGCCCCGTCGATGGCGCCCCAAAGCGCAAGGGTGTTCTCCCCGCCTGCAAGATAAAGAACGGCAGAATTTGCTTCCTGATCAATACTGAACGCAACGCTGACTTCGAGAGCATCCCAACGGCCATCACCATCCCTGTCCAACGGGATATCTTTCAGATACCTCACATCAGATACCGTTACTTTCCCATCTCCTGCCATCCCCCGACCGCAATCCGAATAACGATCATCCTTAAGATCAAAATAGCCGGTCCCGCTTCTGTAACGGTAAGAATCCGTTTGTGCGAAGGAATATGAAACGACGCCACACAGAAAAATAACGACAAGCATAAAACCCACGAGAGATCTCATCGGAAGGTCCTTTCTAGTATGGGGACATAAAAATCAGGACACATTGAATTCTTGTTACCCCGAAATTCAACGTGTCCCCGTTCTCTGCCCGTTCTTCCCCCGGTTTTGTTTAAATCTGGTCATCAAAAATAAAGATGCCGCCCGTGCCACGCGGTTCCGTGATCCAGTACTCGCCGGAAGGATATTTAAGACTGATCGCGGTCAGAGTATCCCTAAACCTTTTAACAAACTGGCTGCGATCTACGATCTCAACAGGCACATCATGATTTGTCATGCTGCGATTGCAACGAGAATCTTCCGAGAACTCCAGACTAAAGCACCCGACAACGTCTTTTTTTCCCGCCTCGGGAATCTGAGAAAGAGCGCGCTCAACCCAAACCTTATCCTCCTGACAATAAGCATGCACCCTCAATTCATCGGGCGCGTAAAAGAACGATCCCCCAACTCTACGTTCCCTGGGCTCATCAAAAAGAACCGGCCCAGGATAAGCCCGTAAACGACGCCCGAACTCTTCGGCCGCATGTGCCACACAAAAAATATTCTCCCGACGCGCATTGAGCATCTTGTCCACATCATAACCCATAATCACCCGGTAATCAAAGGCAACCCCACACACACAACAAATCCTGGGTGCCACAAAAATTTTTTTTATAGAATCAAATAAACCCATAATACCCCGGCATTTCTAGTGTCTCGTGTCTTTATTCAACAAATTTTTCCGTGCTTGTACGGGCGAAGCTTGTTCTTCTCGCACTTCTTCATGATCTCGGCCTCGATGTCAATGCCAAGCCCGCCGCAGAGATCGAACAGACGAATAAAGGTGTCAGCCAACTCCTCCCGGAAATTATCCGCATCCTGCTTGCGATGCGCTTCCATCCCCTCAGCCAACTCCGTCACGACAAGCATCAAGGCTTCCCCGATATTGCGCTTCTCATCCCAAAACCCCTTGGATTTGGCGATCGAATGGCACAAGTCACACATTTCCTGAACACTCAGCTTACTCATCGGAAGGTCCTTTCTCGTATGAGGACACATACCGGTACGTGTCCCCCCACACATTAAGCTTTAATATTATTACGTCTTGTTTTTATCCAGAAAGTTCTGCATGTCGACCGACAACGGGGCCGTGATGGAGACAGGGACACCTGTCATCGGATGCTTGAAATAAAGCTCATGGGCGTGAAGGGCCGTGCGTTTAAAACGAAGTTCCATGTCCTTGCGGAAAATAAACTTGTTCTCTCCGACCAGAGGATATCCCAGCCCCTTAAAATGAATGCGGATCTGATTGGTGCGGCCCGTCAACGGCTCAACCTCAACAACCGCAAACCGCTTGCGCTGCTGCTTGAGCTGATAACGCGTCACCGAGATCATCTCAGGATCCTTAGAGAAACGGTCCTCCTCCAGACGGGAACGGATCTCTCCCTTAACATTCTGGAGCCTCCCGTGAACAAAGGCAATGTACTTCTTTTTGACCAGCTTCTGACGGAAAAGTTCCATCATCAGCTCTTCCGCCCGATGGCCCTTGGCAAAAAGAATGACCCCAGAGGTGTCGCGATCCAGACGATGACAAGGATGAAGCTTAACCCCATCAAGCGCGCCAGGACGGGCCGCAAACTGGGCATTCACCAATTGATCCAACGTCTGCGTTTCCTTACCCTTATCCGTCGCCACCGTCAACAGGTTCGCAGGCTTAAAGAAGGCGATCAAATGCTCATCTTCGTGAAGGATTTTGATGGGACGTGTGGAAATAAATTTTTTAGACATAATTTAGAAAGCACCAGGCCCCTTACGTCCCCTGCTCATCGGATGGCTCTGACTCATCGATCTCCTCAGGCTCCCCGAACTTTTCTTCAAAGAGCGCGGTCAATCGATCCAGCTTGCGCAGGATCAAGATCGGAAAAACCAAAAGCCACAACTGAAACCCGATAGCCAAAATAGCTTGAAAAGGGGTCACAGAAAAATTCATTGCTGTATCCATAGGATCCTCACATTATTTATTCTTACCAAAAATCTTCCTGCCCAAAAGATAGATCAACCAGAACGCACCCGCCCAAAGCGCCAACGGTAACAAGAACCCGAGCAGAATAATGACACCATTAAACGTATTGATGCTCGTCTCAAGCGCCGTGCGTAAGGCACTACGAAATTTCTCCCCGAAGTTAAGCGCCTGGGTGATCCCCAACCGATCCTCGCGGAAATTGACCGTGACCGTTGACAGATCCACCTGACGATCTAAAAACTTAAGCCGTCCTTCCAGCGCATCAATCTCGCCACCCACGCGGGCAAGCTCGCGTTCGATCTCAAGAACATCTTTAACCTCGCGTGCCTTTTCCTCGAGGATCTTGGCAAGACGCGCCTTCACCATCTTCCAATTCTCAAGACGGGCCACAAGATCAACATACTGCTCGGTCACATCCTCGCCCGTCACATGCTCAGACTCAACATCCCCCAGCGCTTTCAGAGCCTGAAGCACCATATCGAGCTTATCAGGAGACACTTTAAAGACCGCCATCCCGCTCTTAGGAGCATAAGAATTTTTATTCAGTGACGAATTAATGATCATGCCGCCCTGACGCTTAACGAGTTTCAAGATCCCTGCCTGAGCCACATCGCAATCCTTGACCTTCAAACTCACAGAAGCATTCTTGATCACCTTGCGTATCATCGCCGGGGCCTGAGCCACGGGAGCCGCATTCACCGCCCCGACACGGGCAGAAACCGACTTATCCATTGTTCTGGATTCAGAATAATACGGCTCATACTGGAGAGTCTTACTGGATGAAAACTGATCACCAATATCATCATAAGAAGAGCGCAGCCGACCCTGAAGGCCTCTGTGCGCATATGTCTGGATCACAATAATAGCCAAAAAAGCCAGCACACACAAACCTATCCATTTCCACCCTGAGATTTTCTTAAGATCCATATCTGCTCCCCTCTAAAATAACAATGACAGGCGCTATTTTTCCTCAATAACAACAGGGCCTGTCACTCTTTATATAGACTTCTTGCCACCCAGCATGCCTGCCACAAACTCGGCGAGCGTCTGACTATCCTTAGGATGAATGTCATGAAAAAAGATCGCGGTGTAAAACTCTTTGTTGTTGGGAATATTCTCACTTCTCACAACAACCCCGTTACAAGCCACTTTTTTGGTCACAACCTTCCCGCTCTTCTTGATCGGTAACAAGAGCGTGATCCCCAGCTTGGTCATGGGCTCAAGATACTTGTCAACCCGACAATACGTCCCCGAACAGCTGATATTCTGCGTCTGGGTCACAAAATCAGCCAGAGGACATGAAATCTTAACCGGGACATTGTTGGCAACACGCGGATGCTGACGCCGTTCTACAGTTTTTTTATGTGGCACACAAACTCCTTATTTCGTCTTCACGATATGATGAGCGATCTTCCACCGTCCATAACTGCTATCCCCGAAAAACTCGAGCCCCAGCTGATACATATCCAAATGAGGCACATATTTCACCCAAACCACCTTGCCACGCATATCCAAAAGAATGCCCTCATCAGCCAACTTGATCTGAAGGGTCAGAATTGTCCCTAAGGGGACAAATCCATCTGAATTAACCCGAATACCACCCTGACTAATGTCCTGCGCGGAATGACTTAAAAAGATCGCCCCATCCTTAGGCTTGAAACGAACCGGCCTCTGAAAAGGGGTCCGTGGAAACCGGCGCTGCTCTGTCCCTGCCTTGGTAAGCATTTTGATCCCTCTAAATTAAATCAAGTATACCATAGAAAAAAATGGCACAAACCCAAATTTT
>JADGCU010000036.1:0-14334 GCA_015228785.1 Candidatus Omnitrophota bacterium | reverse complement strand
GACTTCCCCTTTTCACTTTCACGCTCCCCCATGCTATAATCACAACCATGTACAAACCTTTTTACGGTTTTAAAGAAAACGCCTTTAACATCACATCCGACCCGGCGTTCTATTTCGAAAGCGCTGGTCACAAAGAGGCCTACGCACATCTTCTCTACGGGATCAAACAGCGTAAAGGGATCATATGCATGACAGGCGAAGTCGGCACCGGAAAGACCACCCTCTGCCGAATTCTCCTCAACAAGATCGATAAGAATATCAAAACGGCCTTTATCCTGAACCCAAGCTTTTCCCAGATCCAACTTTTGCAGCTTATCACCAAAGACCTGGGGATCGCCTGCCGCAAGAACAGCAAACTGGATCTCATCACCAGCCTCAATCAGTTTCTGATCGATGAAACGATCCGGGGACACAATGTCGCGGTCATTGTTGATGAGGCGCAAAATCTGAACACACTCCAGCTGGAACAGATCCGGCTTTTGTCAAACCTGGAGACTGAGAAGGAAAAACTCCTTCAGATCATCCTGGTCGGACAACCAGAGCTTCTGGACAAGCTCAAGAAGCCTGCGCTAAGGCAGGTCAATTCCCGCATTGGCGTGCGTTATCACATCCAGCCGCTAGAAAAATCTGAGGTAAAAGATTACATTTACCACAGGATCCAGGTCGCGGGCGGAACTCAAGAAATCACATTCACAAAGGAAGCCCTCGAAAGCGTGTTTTCTTTCTCAGGCGGGACACCCAGGCTCATCAATATTCTCTGTGAACATGCGCTTCTCGCAGGATTTGTGAACGAAACCCACTCGATCGATGAGGAAATTATCAAGAAATGTGCCAAGGAAGCGCTCGGCCAACTTTAGCTTAAATGGGGACACATACCGGTATGTGTCCCCCAATCTAATCTATGAGCATCATTCACGACGCCCTTAAAAAAGTTCAGGAAAAGAACGCCAAAGAGGCGCCTGCCAAGGCCCCGGCGTCAACGGCATCCCCTGCGACAGCGCCCCTGATCCCGACGGCGCCACAAGCGCCTCAGGAAAATCGTACCGTGATCTTTCTTTTGGGAACCCTGATCGTTGTGATCGTCATGTATGGCATCATCACAAACATCCCTAAGCGTCCAGGTGAGCAGATCACAATAACAGCATCGCAAATCCCCGTCACCCAAGTCCAACAGAAAGGGCCTGTATCGGTCCCCATGCCGTCATCGGCCTTAACACAAACTCAGGAAACGCCAACACAACCACCAGAACCCGTTGCTGAAAAGCCTCTGGTAGACCCTAATGATCCTCTCTCGTCACTGCGCATAGAAGGCATCATGGATATGGGCGACGGCAAGAAAGTCGCCCTCATCAATGGAAATATGTATGAAGAAGGTCAGACGATATACGGCAGGATCATTACCGAGATCACACTGGACAGCGTCATGATCATGGACGATGGAAAGAAACGCATCCTCCCCGTGAAACCGCCCAAACCCTAAAAACATGACACGCATCATATGACACAAGATTAAGATTGCGAATCACACATAACCAATTGCCTTGAAATTAAAAAATCCTGATTATATGATCCTAGCAAAATATTTCCCTTTTTTTGAGAAGTCCCCATGAAAGCAATCGTTTTGACTTGCGATAAATACCGTCCCTTTACAATTCACATGATCAAAACATTCCAGACCCACTGGCCTAATAATCCATTTCAATTTTATGTTCCCTATCAACAGGACGCAGACTCGCTTATCGCAGAATACGGAAATAAAGTCGTCCCAACCCTTACTGAACGCCCCATCCGAAAAACTGTACTGACCCTTCTGGATCTATGTCATGACGAGGAATGGATATACTGGAGCATTGATGATAAATACATTATCGATCTCGCTTTGCCTGAAGCAACAGAGGTAACAGAATGGATATCAACCATTAACGACCCTTCTATTACGATCGTCTCATTATCGCGGTGTCGAAGTCTTTTAGAAAAATGGAATATAAAACAGAATTCGGAGATTAAACTTCCAAGCGGCCTGCCACTCATCGAAAGCAAAGGACTACGGCACATGTGGCTTCATCAATTCATGCGTGCCCGCATCTTGAAGAAGATTTTCAACACTTTTCCGGACTACGATTACCAAGCAAAAGAACAAGATTCGTTTTCCCAATGGCACAAATCACTTTTATCTGAACACGAGAAAGTCTACGTACCGCAAAATAATCTGATCGCATTTGGAGAGAGCACCACTCAGGGAAGAATAACAAATGTTTGTGTGGCTAGTTTTACACGTTATGGAATTTCTGTCCCACAAGAATTCCTTCCTGCCTGCACCTATGCTCCCTCTATCGGTACAATCAATCGAAAATAAGAAAAAGAAATGAAAGGGGGACACATACTTGTATGTGTCCCCCTTTCTATTCCCTTTCTATTCATCCCTAAACCTAAACCCTATGTTTTTTAAACCAATACCTCTTCTTCTCTTTTCACCCAAACCACGGGCTCGATCATATCAGCCTGTGCCACGGGCGTGAGATCTTTCTCGCTCATCCCTAAAATGGGCAAGGGACTCTTGATCGGCGTGACCTTGAGGATCACCGGCACCAGTCCCGTAAAGTCCCCGGTGCGAAACTTCTCAAACTGCGCTGGATCCAAGATCATTTCAACCCCTGCGCCGCTCTTCTCAATATCCAGCCCCATCTTCTTGGCATTAAGATCGATACCACCCGGCGCCATAGCCGCCTCGACCGGACTCACCACAGAAACTGGCTGATCGGGAATAAGACTTGAAAACATCTTAAACATAACATCCAAATCAACGGGCTTACTCGCAATAATAAACCCTTCCACCTTGGCTGCCATCATTTTCATCTGCTCCTCCGTATACCCGCCTGTCACCATCATAATAGGCAGATGAGGATAAGCACCACGAAGCGTCGCGGCCAACTCCTCTCCATTCATCTCAGGCATATTCCGATCCGTCATGACCACATCAGGCAGCCATTGGGGATCCTTCTTCTCTGCCCGCAATGCCTCCAGTTTAACAAGGGCATCCCGACCATTTACCGCCAAATGCATCTTGAGACCTGAAGAGGGGATTGCCCATTTATACGCTCTTTGAACACTCAGGTCATCCTCAACAACAAGAATTTCCTTTCCTTTAAGCTTCGCGAGATCTGTCAAGAACGGCCCCAACATCATCGCGGATTCAACCTTCTTCCCATTAGTCGCATCAGCCTGAAGACGCCGTCCCATCATGAGAAAAGTCTCAACCGCAAAAGGCCTGTTTTCCCTGACCATCTTAAGAAGAGAATCCCCCGGGATCACCACAACGTAAACCGGACCATTGGCCACGACAGAAGCCGTACGCGGGATATTGGCAACAAGAGCGATCTCACCGATCAGCTTTCCAGGCCCCAACGCAGCGACTGTCTGACTTCCCTTTTGAACATCCACATTCCCGGAAACGATCACAAAAGCCTCGGTCCCGTGCTCTCCTTCTTTAATGATATGCTCACCATCTTTGTATTCCCTTACAGCGGTCCCCAGAGATAGGGCCAAAGCCTCCATCTCAGGCATATCAAAATACTCGCCCACCATGGAACGCTTCAAGGCATCCACAATGACCGACACATCCTTTTTGCCGTTCACGATCCCGCGCATATGCCCCATAGCCATGGGCGAATTGTAGATCGTTGACAAAAATCCTATTAAATATTCCAGGGCCTCACGGTCCGGATCGGTCACCAAATCCATTTGAGCATACAGCTCAAGAGCAATCTCAATATCTCCGGCCAGGCCCTCGAGCCTTCCCGTAAAAACCCTCTGCCCCAAACGTCCATCAGGAGCGATCAAGGCCAAGACCTTATCCTGGATCGCCTTGGTCCGTGCGATCTCAAAAGTCGTCTGCGCCTCAAACACCTTGGCAAGATCTGCGTCCCCCAGAACATTCATGGTCTTGATCGCGGCCTTGGCTTCTCCCGTTAAGTTTGCGATCGTCAATTCAAAAACCTTCTGTATCGTAAAATCCTTAGGCTCTTTAATATTAGTCACAATAAGAGGATACTTTTTACTTGTTTCTCCTCCTGTCCAAACGGCCTTGCCGATCGGCGCATGATCCTTCATCTGCAAGTTCCCCAAGCCAAAATTGACCTCACGACGGGCTGGCGTGGTCCGGTCAAGGGCATAACCCAGGGCAGCGATCCGCCTGGCCTCTCCTTTTGATATCTTAAGAAGATCCGCCCCCTTGTCGGCCACGGCAAACCGTAAACGATCCGGGTCTGCCCCACCGGGAGTGTCCTTCTTCTCATTGATCAAAAAGATCGGCGCCAGCTCATCAGGAACAACATTGGGAACAACGAACTGATGCACCATGCTGATGGGATATCCTGGATGATGGGCCGCAAATAAAAGGGCCAGTCCCAATCGGGCTGACGGATCGTCCATGCCTGCCTCTTGAAGTTTCTTCATCACAGCGATCATACTCACAGTCCCATGCGCCAGAACGCGCGTGACCATATAATTCTGAAGACCTGTCGTCTTGGTCATGTCCTGGATGAACTGATACGCCTTTTCTGAAAGACGCCGCGCCTCATCCGCCGGATACCCCTGGGCGAGAGCGATCGTCTGCCACACATTCATAAGATCCGCCTTGATCGCCTCATCCGTAAGGTTGACCGCATACCCCTGGTCATGCCCCTCGATAAAAAGACGCATGATGTCCCCTTCGTCCTTGGAAAGGCTCTTGCTTTTGATCATGCTCGTCAACAAAGCCTGAAGAGAATCAAGATGCGGGGTCACGCCCGGTGGATAATTCGCAGGACGCCAGGCACTGAAATCAGCCACTGCCCTGGACAATGGTCCCTCATGCTTTCTCATAAGCTCAAGCTCAGCAGCGGAACGATCCACAGAACCTTCCAAACGCAAAGTCCCAAGATCGTTAAGCATCATCGCGGATTCGCGATCACCATCGGGCAAGGTCTTCATCACCTGCTGCACAAACTCCATCAATTCTCTTTTATCGCCACCCGACAAACCTTGTTCTTGCATAAGACCAAGGGCAGATCCTCTCAATTTCGCATCCCTTAGGCCTTCCATAAGGCCAGGCACCAAATACGCATAGGCCAGAGCTCTCAGGTTGTTTTCAATATCAACAAGATCCTGTCCCGGAGAAATAGGCCGATGAGAATCAAGCTGCTCGAACATAAATCGCTCGATCACATCCAACGCCTTCATCCCGCCGGTGAAATTGCCCCTATTCGCCTGGGCCCATCGTGTTTCCATATTAGGCAGTCCCCCATAATCTTCATCATTCATCTCACCCCTCTTCTTGATCTCTTGATACCTGTTCTGTGCCTCCATCAAAGCTTTCATGGCCCGTAACGTCTCTTGACGCGCATCCTCCCTATGATTCCTGTAGCGCCCCAATTTGTCTTTCCCCAGCGAGCGAGTGATCAGAAGCGCCATTTCCTTTACCTTGGACTTATATATTTCGAACCCCTCCCCCAGCTGTACCGAAGACTGTCTCGCCAACGGCAGCGTCGACATCGCAGCTTCAGGCGCATGTTCCGCGATCTTCCGGAGCAAGGGCGCATCAATATTCCTTAATATGATCCCCCAAAAGACAGCCGTTTCCTCACTCAGCTTAGGTCTGGCCAATGAAAAAAGGCCCGCGATCTGCCTTTGATCCTTGGGATCTATCTTATGCTCAGTCAAGATCGTATGATCTTGGGAGATCGCTTCCATCGTTTCACGCAATGTCTTTTCAAAAAATAATATGAGCCCCTGTTTCGGAGGCGCAAAATATTTCTGTTCCGCCAACTCCTGCCACAATGTCACCTGGTCCTGAAGGCTTAATTGATCAACCTTAACCTTCATATCCGCCAAGATCTCCCACATCTTCCTGGGGGATGTGGCGGCCTTCAACTGCTCCACTAACGGCAGCAATGTATGAATGCCAAGCTTTCTGACCACATTTTCAACGGGACGAACAAAACCCCGCCATTCCACATCTGTGACCTCGAATTTGACCCTCGCCTGCATCGCAGCTTCTCTCTGATCAACAGGAAAACCCTTGGAAGAGAAAGCATCCAGCAGCTCGCTGGCAGCAGAAGATAAATCATGCCTGCTCTTGGGGACTTTCGGATCGACATTCGTGATCGCTTCGAATGCTCTTAATTCTTTGAGCTTCCTCAAATACTCGGTCATCTCCTGGAAAGTCTTTTGCGCCTCAGGAAGGCCAAGCGCCTCCTTGGTAACCCAACCGGCTTCCAAAAGCTTCATCCACAAAGCCATCGTATTCTGTTGAACCACGGCCTGCTTGGCTGACCATGGCCCCGCCGGATCCTTTTTCCCCCAGCGCAACTGCTCCAGCATATCCACAACAACCATAGGATAAGCCGCAATGAAGTTCTTCACGCCTGACCCGTTAATACCTAAAAGAAGGGGGCGCAAAATATTCATTCGATCATCAAAACTACTGACATAACTTGTGGGCGCAAGATCCCGATACACGACAATATTGCTCAGACGCATCAACGAAACAGCCTGCTCAAGGACTGGAATGATCGTCGCCTTTTTCTCCTCACCCAGAAAACCCCAATCCAGAGATTCATAACTGACCTCACTGATCCCCCGGACACTTCGCAAAATATCCCTGATATCCTTAATGAGCTTTTCGTTGATCCTAACATCCTCGCCTAATCTCGCTAACGCCCACACGGTCAAGGTCAGATCAAACGACCCGACCCCCAGCGTCGGTGTTTCCTTCTTAGCCTGCTCCTGAAGCTTGACCGCATCGATCTTCTTCTCTGTCGATCCCTTCTCGGCAAAAACCTTCACAAGACCGGCGATCGCCTCCAGCCTCTTAGGATTGACCACAGGCAAAACTACCTGCTTCATCGCAAATTCAACCGGCTCTAGTCTTCTCAGGATTCGATTGAGCGTTCGTATTTTTTCTCCCAGGCGCGATACCGCGTGATCTGCCCTGGGATTATCAGCAAAGCTCAAATTGTCCACTGCCCGCAACGCCTCATCCCTTAACCGTCTGATCTTCACAACAGATTTCCCCTGGATCGCCATCGCTGACTCAAGGAGCGCGCCCATAAATTCCGTCGTGGCCTGAGGTGTACGGCCGATCCAGGTGGTCTTGGCGTTGGCCCCCTGTATATCATCATCATTACCGGCGAGAGTATTGACCTTGGCCAGCGTCGGATCAGAAGATTTTGCGATCGCCTCGTCATTGCCGCTCTTCCCCTTGCGGTCAAAGAACTCATCACCAAAATAATACACAAAACTCGGATCAAGTCCTTCGGTCTCAATGAAATCCAGAAGAGCCCCGGGCTTCTCGGCATTAGCCTGCGTCATATCGGTCGATGTGGCGCCGCCGCTTCTCAAATTATATTTCCCCGCGGAAACGCCCGCAGCCGTAAGTCGCGCCAGGATCTTTTCCTGGAGCGCCGCACGTAAGGGATCCTTCCCCGTCTCCGGCGTAGGCTTGATCGAAAGGCTCCCCACACCGTTACCAGCCCCTCGCATTTCTACCCACGGCATCGCTAGGGTTCCATGTTGCTCATTAATCTCCGCCACCTGTTTCGGTGTCAGCCATTGCGGCTCCCAGGGCCTACCTTCAAGCCATGGCAGATCCATCTTCAAATCTTTTAATTTACTGTTTCCGGCAAGATATTCCTGAAGAGCCGCCTTGAACGCCTCCTGTTCGACCGGATCAAGACCGAACTTCCCAGCCCCCAATTCCTGAAGCGCCGCATTGATCTCTTTTTGTACTTCCGGTAAATTCATCACCCGCGACTTATTGTAATCGTCGATCACCTGTGCTTTGCCATTGCTATCAAATTTAACCTTTGTTGCCCCGCCGTCCACATAAAAGGACAGCTTCTGAAAGGCTGAAAGATCATCCCTCATTTCCTCTTTAATGGCATCATGGATCCTGGGCATCTGCTCCTCTAGAGAATTCCCGGAGATGATGGACACTCTCACGCCTTCCCGTAAGAGACGCATAAAAAGATAAGCCAGCTCTTTATATTCATTCAACCCCTCTGAGACTTTAGGAAGGATCGTCTTGTCGACGTCAAAAACAAAGGCCCCTTTCTCAACGATCTGGCGCCAAACGGCCGGGGTCTTGATGTGCTCAATAAGCTTACGCACCTTCTCATCACGGGTGAACAAGCCCATTTCATTACGGTCCTTGCCTGCATTCTTAGCAGGAATAAGCCCCTCTGATGCCGAAAGCGCAAATCCTGCCCGCTTGATCCCCATCAAAGAAACAACAGAATCGATGAGCGCAGTCGAAGAATAAAAACCTGTTCCCTGGTCCACGGCCGCATTCACACTCGCAGCTCTTATCCTCTGGCCCGTGGCAGATTCGATATCAACCAGGCTCTTCTCGACAAGGTTAGGATTGACTTTTTCGACAACGCCAGCCAGGACATAATCTACATAGGAGGCCGCCTTCGGTCCGTCTATTGTCACCCCAGGGCCTCCAATATACTGAACGAGTCTGCCCACTATCTTCCTTAGATCCCGAGCGCCATCGGCTGAGGCAACCTCTGAAACATTCACTTTCAATGCTTGTGTGCTGCCACCGATCGCTTCCCGGGCTCCTGGAACAATGAGCGCCCCAGCAATGTTAGTCTCTAGATTTTCTCCGGAATAAAAAAGAACATCCGCATCTTTTAATACGTCTCTGGCATGATCCTTGAGGGGATCATTGATGGAATGAGTATCCAGAAAAGAAACCATATCCTCCATGTTGCCTTGATCCACGATCCTGACCGTCTCACGCATCTCATTGGCAGCCTCCTTATCCGACATACCAACCGCCGAAATCTTATGCAAAGGAATACGGCGCGCCTTCTCTGCCTCCAGAGACACCGCCCCAAGCAATTTCTGATGTATGGCCTGATCAACAGTCCACAATTTCACAAATTCTGATCTCCGACTATCGAAATTGATACCCGCCTCTGACAGATAAAGCCTTCCATCTTTGGCAAGCGCCACCATGTGTCCCCGTCTCTCCGTTGGGAAAATAACTTCATGACCATCTTTAACGTTTAGAATCTTGGCGAGATCATTTACCGCCTGCTGCCAGTTTCCTGACCTTTCCTGGGCCATGCCCACCAAAAGAATACTGCGGATCGGAACTTCGTGGAGAGTGAACACTTCTGCATGTCTTGAGACTTGCTTACGCTCATCCCAATAGTCCAAAAACCTCTGAAGACTCAACGCAACCTCTTCTCTCTTTTTGTTCGACTTGTCATTCATCATCCGCATTGCAATGTTATACAAGTTCTTCATTTCTCCAGATAGCTCCTTGACAGCCCGGGGATCGCTCAGGCTTCTCACAAAAGTTCTAAAGTCATTCTCCAAATCGGCGGGACGACGCCCTTTTCCACTGATGCGATACTCACAAAAACGCGCTGCATCCACATCCCTCGACAAGTCAATAAGAGCCTTCCCCGCACCCGGAATGCCAGCCGCATCAAAGGCATCCGCCCCGTCAAACCAGCTAGGCCCGTCATCGGTCCCGCTCAGCATGACCTTCACATTAACATTAGGAATGGTCTTTAAAATATGCGTCAACGGCCGGCTTCTTCCCCGGCGGAAAAGAACGACATTGGCGGGTCCCTTTTGAGCCATCTGTTTCAAATAAGCTTCCTGATCAAAGACCGCATCAAAAAGATCCTCGGCCTGACGGGAGCTAACGCCGCTTAAAACCTGATGATTATTGTCTCTTCCTCTCGACTGCAGACGCCACGACAAGACCCGGTAAATATCTTCCGGTCTTTTAAGGACCGTATGATCCTGAATGAACTTCACCATGGCAGACACATCATGACCGAAAGCGAACAGGTCCTGACGATGAACACGCGGCTTAATATCTATCCCATTAAGCTCAGCCACCAGGTCCCCGATCTTCCGAGCCAAGAGCATAGCCTGCGCCTTGGCCTCCCTCTCCTTTTTCTGGCTCATCGCGGCCTCAGCCTTAGATGCCAAATCCCTGAAAGCAACCAGCAAGGCCTCGTTCGTCTTTTCGCGCGTTTTTGTCGTCAACGCCCCGGCACAGGCCTTAAATCCGTCTTTCGTATCCACATGGTCACGGACAAATGCGGTTACGGCCTGGGCATCCGCCTGAACGGACAAAGCGCCCATTTCAAGACCAACTCCGCCGTCGTTCTTACTCCAAAGACCAATCGTGTGCCTCCCATCCTGATCCAAGCCTCGAACATGAAAAGCAAAAGCCGGTTCAAATCCTCCCGCATAAGACTCACCGGAACTATACTTCCATGCGCCAGAATAAATATCTGGTCCCTGGACACGACGAGTCTGGTCCGCAGGCTCAAATTTCAAATCCTTGATTTCTTTCGCCACCTCCAATTCAGACACTCCTGTTGAAGCCTCCTCCAGTCCCGGAATCATCGTGACAAGATCTCTTGTGAAAATAGCCCGATATCCGTTCTGCCTGACCAACGCTGAAAAAGGATTCTCAACCGTCAACGGTTCAGAAACCATACCTGTCAAAGCGCTCACCAACTCAGGCTTGAAAGCAAGATGGACAATTTCCTCTGCCTCCAATAACAATCCGGCCAGGGAATACGCCTTCAAAGGAACCTTGTCCAAAGCATCAAAATATCTTGAATTAGCCAGGATCGTACTCAGCGTCAGATCCACGATCTTGGCCGGCTCTGTCCAAAAATCTTTCCGATCCTTAAGAATGATCTGGCGCGACAACTCAGGCGACATTTCAGCCAGGGCCTTTCGAGCAGCCTCAAGATCAGCACCATCCACGTAAGCGACCAAGGACTGTTCACGCAGCATCTTTTCACTCAGCACATTCAGTTCAGCTTTCATGATACCTGCCAAATCTGCTGGCTCCGGCAATGCGTGCTCCTTTAAATACCATTGACGACGACTGACAGCGTCTCTCACCACAGAAGGCTGTTCTGCGAGCTTCATCCTCTCTTCACGACGGACCGCCAAGAGCTCCTCCAGCCATGAACGTATTTCTGTTATGGAAAGCTTACTTTTATCCAGAACGACTTCGTTGCGCTCACGAATATTGATCAGGTTTTCCTGTCTACGGATAGCCTCCCTCGAATCGATCCGGATCGCCGGCCCGATGAACGCAAAATGTCCATCCCTGCCTCCTGCGATCAGCTGCGAATTGATCCCCCCGCGCTTTCTGATCTCCTCGATCACACGCGCAAGTTCAGCCTCTGATGATGCGGCCTGACCTTGAAATGAAATGACATTGTCTGCCAAGGGCGCGCGCCTTGGATCCACGGCCCTTAATTTCTCGATCAGATTCTTCATCACAAATAGACGATAGCTTTGAGGATCTTCGGCACCAAGCCCGAGATATTCATCCTGAGCGATAAAAGAAACATCTGACAAGTTCAGATCTGTCTCCACAGCAAAGATCTTGGCCAATTCTTCATAAACAAGCCCTATTGTTTCCCCTGTTCCCACACCAATAAACGGCGTACGTCCTGCTGTCTGCATCTTCCTGATCTTCTCAACAAGGCCTCGCGCTGCTTCACGCGCCATGGCCGTCTTATCCTCAACAACAGTAAGTTTTCCCTCCAGCATCTGAGAAGCTTTTGACATCGCGGCTTCCGTCATATAAACAACAATGCCGCCCGATGCCTTGGGAGCGCTGATCTCAAAGGTAACGGGAGAATACCGAACCCTGACATAACTTTCTGGCGAACTTACGCTACCCAGAAGATCACCCTGTCCAGAACCAGTCCGAGAAAATATTTCCTGGCCGTTCTCTGTTACAGAAATTCTTCCTTCTTCCCTGCTCACCGTCAGGATACGCTCCCGCTGATTTGCCGTCACAATACGCAACACTTTGGGGGTAGAGATATCTATCGGAAATTCATTGATGCCAAGGCGGATGCCTCCCAACGGCGCAAAATGAGCAGGCTGCGGGGCTTGAGCATCAGGCGCAAAAAACGGGCTCTCTTGTTGTTCCATGGCCCGTTCTCGCAACTCCAACTGGATCGTCTTTCCCGCTGCGGCCACAGGTATTTTTCCGGCCTCAAATATCACTCGATCCACAGGAAATCCAGACTGCCGAGGCCGCGCCTGTGCCAGAACATTATCCCAAACCTGTTGGGAAATATTCAGCTCGCCTCCCTCGACACCTGTCAGAAAAAGATTGGCTCGCGCAAAATCTGCTGAAGAAACCTCTGTGTCAAATTTAAAACTATCCCCCTCGACACTAACGCTCACCAGGGTAACCTTCCCCGTACCCCGATCACGCAGCTCAAGCTGAGTCGTCTTTCCTCCGACGGCAGCAGGTCTTGTCCCTGAGGGGAAAGTAACACGGCTCACAGGGAACCCTCGCGAATCCAGCCGCGCCTGTGCCAGAATATTATCCCAAACCTGTTGAGAAATATTCTGCTCCCCGCCCTCAACATCAACCCCGGTCAACACCAGATTGGCCCGCGTAAAATCAACGGCCGAGATCTGTCTGCCAAATGTGAAACCCTCTGCCTGGGGAGCGACACTGACAACTTCCACCCCGTTTAATAGGGAAACTTCCTTGGTCGCTGCCTGAACACTGTCCGCCATGTGAACCTTATTCAGGGGCTTTGTCTTATCTACTTTTAATTTGGCCCGAATTGCCGCCTTCACCCTCGTCATTTTATCAAAATCAAGTTGCGCCCCATTTTTCTCGCGCACGATCACAACCCGCAAAGGTTTTTGCATATTGTCAAGTATGGTGTCGATGTCACTCTTAGCTGCTTCCGCCGTCTTGTTCGTACGGATCCATGTAAAAGGCCCCTCATACCAGGAACGAACCTGAGCCTCCGAGAGCATGAAATTGACATCTGCCACAAACACACCTTCATCCCCATACTCAGCCCGCAGCATCCTGATAACCTCTTCTCCCTCCTCCACACTGGCATCAGGCTTAATAACCACTTCAGCTGCCTTGCCGGCTTTGACGTCCGGAAGATTCTCATCAATGAACTTCTTCCGGGCCTTCTTGTTCTCCCAGAGGCTTGCCATCATGGCCGCTTCTGGAACAACCATCGCAGGTTCAGCAGACAGCCCGACAAGATCAAAAAGCCCCGCTAATCCGCGAGGAAGGCTGAGAACAAACTCCCTAAAATTCTCCGCATTTAAAAGAAGGACATCCTCGCGTCCCGATTCTGTAGGATATCGCAACCCGATCTGTTGGGGATCAAGTGGAACAGAATCCACGAGCACAGACCGAAATAAAACGCCTGGCCCTGAACGCAAAGCCTGGGAACTCCTATACCATTTTCCCTTAAAACGAGAGAAAGTTTGTGCCACGACCACATCAGAAGGTGTGGACAACAATTGCGGCTTCTTCTTTTGAATGATCTGTGTAAAGAAGCCCAAGGCCTCTTGTTCTAAACTTTTAATATCCCCGGCAACCTTATCTTCAATCCCTCGATAATTATGCGCATACATCCGCAGGCTCGCTGCCCGCAACGCACGATCATTCCCCAGTGTCAATAAATCCGCAACATCCAGATCCCCCATCCATTGATTAGCGACTGACCAAAAAGCTGTCACATTATCACGAACACCGTCATCTTTTATAGCTGCCTCAAAAAGCCTTTGGGCCTCAAGATTCAACTCTTGAGTTCTCTTCCTGTCAACTTCTCTTCCGGCGGTAATCCCCTCACCCAGATTGATCCTGCGCATCTCATCAAGACTCGCCAACCCCTTCTGTAAATTCGTTGCCACCTTCATCATGGCCTTCTCGCCTTCACCCTCTGAAGCCGGCTGGGGAGCGTGGATGATCCGATGAGCCTTAATCCGGATGTTCGCTGTATGGACACCGCGAAGCGGATCAAAGATCATGCCCTGAAGACCTGTAAGAACATCCTTCTCAAACTTGAATACAGGACCGTTGCGATCCTTATCCGTCGGATCAGGCGACGTATCAATGATGATGCGCCCCACTCTAAAAAGATCAGCCAGGCCGCTCTCGTGAGAGGCCAAGGCATGCGGTCCGATCAGGGCCTCATGCTTCTCTTTCGTGGGAATGCCCGTGATCGGTAAATGAACATTATCCGGATCATCGTCCGCCATCATGAGGGTGGCCCGATGCAGGTAGGCCCGCGCATGCGCTTCGGCATCAAAAGCAGACAATTTCTTTTCCTGACCCAAAACATCCCTGAAATGTCCCACAAGATTCCCGATCCCGGCGAACTTGTTGGTGCCCTCATAACTGCTCTCTCCCGGAACAAGATATTCCCTCACCGTCTGGGCATCATCCTTGGTCCTCAGATACCAGTAGAATTTCATGTGGGAATATCGATCGCCTGGCTTCCATTCCGACTGCGGAGC
>JADGCU010000096.1 GCA_015228785.1 Candidatus Omnitrophota bacterium | reverse complement strand
TTCGGATGAGGATATGGCTTTGGCAACTGCAGAGTAAGCGTTTGATGGCAGCATGAAAATTCTAGGTATTGATCCAGGTCTTAAGGCAACAGGGTTCGGGGTGGTCGATCTGGATGGGCGCGGACGGATCACACCCATCGATGTGGGCACGATCGAGCCTAAAGCGAAAGACCTGCTTGAGATCAAGCTCTTTAAAATTCATAAGATTCTTGATGGGATCATTGCTAAGCATGTGCCGGATGTCGTGGTGCTTGAGAAGCTCTTTACACACAGTGCTCATCCGGTGACAGCTGCGATCATGGGACATACACGTGGTGTTATTTGTCTGGTGTGTGTGCAGCGTAACGTTAAGCTTGTACAGTATAGCGTGAAGCGTATTCGTAAGGCTGTTGTTGGTAACGGCAATGCGACCAAAGAACAGACCCGGCGGGTTGTGGCGAATATTTTGAAGATTAATGCTGAGCAGCTTACGCTGGATGCCTCGGATGCTTTGGCGCTCGCATTAGGGCATGCTTCGATGGATCGCATCGGGCAGCTTCGGTCATAAGATTTTTTCAGGTATTGGGAATGATAGCGCGTTTAAAAGGCAAAGTTGTTGAAAAGAAAGATCTCGCCGTTATCCTTGATGTCGGCGGGATTTTTTATGAGGTGATTTTGCCCGCATCCGTCGCGCAGCGTCTCGATGCGGCGAAGGATAATGATGGTCAGGTGACCTTGATCACTCATCATTATTTTCAGATCGGCCCGTCCTCAGGCATTCCTGTTCTTGTTGGGTTTTTAAATGAAGTCGAGAAAGATTTCTTTCTTCAGTTCATTTCGGTATCCGGGATTGGTCCAAAAGCTGCGGTGAGAGCCCTCAATCGATCGATCGCTGAGATCGCATCTGCGATCGATAAAGGGGATGCGGCGTTCTTAAAGACATTGCCCGGGATCGGTCAGCAGAAAGCGCGTGATATTGTTGCCAAGTTACAGGGAAAGATCAGCCGTTTTGGCTTGATTCAGGATAAGTCGGTGTCTGAAGAAAAGAGCATGCCTGTGGCGCTTAGGGATGAGGCACTTGCTGTTCTTCTTCAGCTTCAATATAAGAAGTTAGAGGCTGAGGAGATGATCGCGAAAGCGATCGCGCGTAATAAGGATGTGAAAACACCTGAAGAATTGTTGAATGAGATTTACAAACAAAGGATTAGCCGGTGATGGATCAATCTCAGATGGATCATTTAAAAGGCGCGATTGAGGCACTTTTGTTCGTGAGCGAAAAGCCGGTTACGCTTGATCAGCTTAAAGAAGCGGCGCAGGTGGCTCAAGTGGCAGATGTTCGCGAGGCCCTGAAGTCTTTGATGATGGATTATGCCAATGCGAATAAGGGTATCGCGATTATTGAGATCGCCAACGGGTTTCAGATGCTTTCAAGCCCTGCGTATGCCGCGTATATTCGGGAATTTTATAAAACGCGTCATAAGGAAAAGCTGTCACGCCCGGCGCTTGAGACGCTGGCGATCATTGCGTATAAACAGCCGGTTTCGCGTACAGATGTGGAGGTGATCCGCGGGGTCAATTCCGATGGTGTTGTGATGCATCTGTTGAATAAGTGGCTCATTAAGATTTCGGGACGAAAAGAGGTTCCCGGACGTCCTTATGTGTATGGGACGACGACGCAGTTTTTGGAGTATTTTGGTTTGAAGGCTCTCGAGGACCTTCCTAAGCTTGAAGAGTTTCCAGCGTTGATGGCTCAGAAGAATGAGGCTGTTCCTACGGTTAATTTGGATAGTCAGGTTCCGTTGGTGCAGGAGGAGAAGGAATTAGAGGCAGAGAATCTTCGACCTGTGGAAGGTTCGATTACGCCTATTCCAGCGGAAGAGCAGACACAGCTGGATGAGGAATTGGCACGAGCCCGGACACGGTTAGATATTGAGGAGCTGGAACGTCAGTCCAATATACATTCCCAGAGGAAGCAAGATCAGGATGTTGGGGAGTCGAGTGGACAGGCAAGGCTTATGAGTGAAAATAAACCTGAGGAGACCGACCATGGATCTCAGCAAACTTCGCCAGAAAATTGATGTGATCGATCAGAAGATTGTGGGGATCTTAAATGAGCGGGCCAAAGTGTCCTTGGCGATCGGACATGCCAAACGTGAGGGCCGCAAAGGGATCTATGTTCCGGCCCGCGAACGCCAGGTCTTGGAGCGTGTGCATTCGTTGAACAAAGGGCCCATGCCTGAGGGCGCGTTTGATTCTATTTATCGTGAGATTATGTCGAGTTCGCTTGCGCTTGAGAAACCGCTTCGCATTTCCTATTTGGGCGCTGAGGGATCGAATTCGTATTCTGCGGCTCGCAAGAAGTTTGGGTCTCAGGTTGAGTGCGTTGGGGTGAGCAGCATTGCGGAGGTTTTTCAGCGTGTTGAGCATGATGACTGTGATTATGGTGTTGTCCCCATTGAGAATTCTGTGGAAGGGGCGGTTACGCCGACAGCTGATATGCTGGCGGATTCAGATCTTTTGGTCTGCGCTCAGGTGACGGTCAAGATTACCCATAATTTAATGGCCGCGTGTTCGATAGACAAGATTACAAAGGTGTATTCGAACCCGCAGGTGTTGGGGCAGTGCCGTACGTGGCTTTTGGCTCATATGCCACCTCAGAAGGTTGCGGAGGTTCCTGTCGCATCGACGACGGATGCTGCCAAGATTGCGGCCACGGAAAAGGGAGCGGCGGCGATTGCGTCTTTGGAGTGTGCTTCGATTTATGGATTGAAGGCACTTAAGACTAATATCCAGGATATAGCGCATAATTCAACGCGGTTTTTTGTTGTTGGCCGGCAGGATGCGCAGCCGACGGGAAATGACAGAACGTCGATTGTATTCTCGATCAAGGATAGGCCAGGAGTTCTTTATGCGATGCTGGCACCCTTTGCCAAGAATAAGATCAATTTGACGAAGATCGAGTCGCGGCCGATCAAAAAGAAGGCGTGGGATTATTATTTCTTCGTGGATCTTATTGGTCATCGTGATGATAAGAAAGTGAAGAAAGCTCTCGAACAGCTTGAGGGTATGTGTAAATTCTTGAAAGTATTGGGATCATATCCCGCATAAAAAGGGCACGAGGCCAAAGACACAGGAAGAATTCGTGTCGTTTGGGCCAGGTGCTTGGTGTCTGGTGTTTATGAAATCTAGAGCTAACAAAAATATTCTGAAGATCAAGCCATACGTTCCCGGCAAGCCGATCGAAGATGTGAAGCGTGATTTTGGGCTTAAGAATGTGATCAAGCTTGCTTCTAATGAGAATCCGTATGGCCCGTCACCTAAAGTGCTAAAGGCGATCGCGCAGGAGGCAAAGAGCCTCAACCGTTATCCTGACGGTTCGTGTTTTTTGCTGCGTCAGGAATTGTCCAAGCGATTTAAAGTTTCTCCAGAGCAACTTGTTTTTGGCTGTGGGTCTGATGAGACGATTGTCCTAGCCTTGCGTGCCTTTGTTAATGAAGGCGATGAGGTTGTGATGGCGAAGCCATCCTTTCTTGTCTATTCGATCGCGTCTACAGCTGTAGGTGCCACGCTTAGAGAAGTCCCGCTGAAAGGCTTGCGTTATGATCTGCCAGCGATGAAGCAGGCCGTGAGTTCAAAGACCAAGATCGTATTTATTGGTAATCCGGATAATCCCTCAGGTCAGTATCCGACCAAAATTGAAATTTCTGAGTTTCTTAACGGTTTTCCCGATGAAGTATTGGTCTTTTTTGATGAGGCGTATTTTGAGTTTGCTTCATCTCAGAAAGATTATGCCGATACGCTGGCGCTTTTAAAAACAAGAAAGAACATTATTGTTGCGCGGACATTTTCTAAAATATATGGTCTTGCGGGGCTTCGCATTGGTTATGCGATCGCTAGTTCTGAGGTCGCGGATTTGATGAACCGTGTACGTGAGCCGTTTAACGTGACGTCATTGGCTCAGGTCGCGGCCATGGCGGCGCTTAAAGATAGTGCGTATTACAAGAGGATCTTGAAGGAGCTTGATCGTGAGCGAGAACGTGTTTGTAAGGCCCTTGGGGAATTGGGGGTTGAAGTAAGTCAGGGATGCACGAATTTTATTCAGGTCAAAGTACCACGCGATAGCCGAGAGATTGCTTTGGCGCTGATGAAAAAAGGCGTCATTATTCGCGATATGAGCGTATGGGGGCTTGAAAATTATATTCGTGTCACGATCGGCAGGCCAACTGAGAATGGGAAGTTTTTAAAGGCATTGAGAGAAGTTTTGCAAAAGGCATAGGGTTGATTGGCTAATGCATGGTCGGTTGGGAGATTTAGGGGCAGAGCGTAAAAAGAGCAGGGAACAAGTGAAGGCGCGGGATATTGGTATTTTTCGCTCAGCGTATAATTTGTAACTAACATATTTTAAAAAACATTTTGAGGTTATATGGTCTTTAGACGAACGTTATTCCGCAGGGTTGCGATCCTGGGGACAGGGCTTATCGGCGGCTCGATCGGGCTCGCGATGAGAAAAGAAAAATTGGCAGGTCAGGTTTTTGGTCATTCCCGGCAGGAAACGTCGATCAAGACGGCAATCGAGATGGGGGCTATCGAGGATGGTGCCATCGAGAAGAAGAAGGTTGTCAATGGTGCTGATCTTGTTAT
>JADGCU010000095.1 GCA_015228785.1 Candidatus Omnitrophota bacterium | reverse complement strand
GCTGGATGAATTCTATATTTCGCAGATTAAGACAACGATACCGCTTCATGTCGAGATCATGAATCATCCATCTTTCGTGAAGGGGGATGTTTCCACACATTTCATCGAGAAGATGGTGAAGAAGGAAGATTAAGGGGAGGCTATGATGAGGCCAGATGCCAAGGTCGATCTCGGAGTGATTCAGGTTCATAAGAATGTGATCGCAGATATCTGTACGGCGGCCATTCAGGATGTCGAAGGCGTAACGATTGCCCGGAATGAAACGCTGGATGGGGTCTTGGGTACTTTTGGTGTCAGAAATAATTCCGGGGTTGATGTTCAGGTTGATCCCGCAGGCCAGGTTAGTGTTGTGGTGAAGGTCAATGTTCGTTATGGTCTCAATCTGGCAGAGACGTCCCGTCATGTTCAGGATGTTGTGATGACGGCGATCGAAAAGATGGCGGATATCAACTTGAGAGATGTGGATGTCAATATTCAGGGCATCGAAAGGGGTTGACCTATGCGGATGTTCATTCGTTTTGCGATTCTTTTTTATTTATTCATCATTTCGGCTGTAGGGTTTTCCGCGCTTGCTTTTTTGGCTCATATCGCCGACTATCGGGTTTACAATGAGTTTGTATTGTATGTGTATACGGATCCCAAGGCTGGGATGATCGCAGGGCTTGCGATTGCCGCGACCATGCTCATCAGTTTTGCCTTTGCCCGGATTATCTACGGCCGTCAGAGCCAGGAGCGAAGCATTTTTGTTGATCATCCGTTGGGTCGGGTGACCATCTCGGTTTCTGCTATTGAAGATACACTTCGTCGTCTTGTGGCGCGTTCCCCTCAGATCAAGGAGATCCGTCCTAATATTATTTCCTCTAAAAGGGGGCTCAAGGTTGATATCAGGCTGGTCTTAAATTCGGAAGTCAATATTTCAGAGTTAACGGCGGATTTTCAGGAAATGGTCCAGCGCAAGATCCGCGATCTTATTGGGAAAGACGAGAAAGTTCTGATTCGTATTCATGTCATTAAGATTACAGGGGATATTTTTAAGGGGAAGAAAGGGCGCGAAGATTACGATGAGGCGCCTGAGTCTCCGCTTCATTATCACGGGTATCGTCCATGAAAAAGATTGGTATTCTTACAGGTGGTGCAGACTGCCCTGGATTGAACGCCGTTATTCGCGCGGTTGTCTACAAGGGCATGCAGGAAGGCTATGTCATCACCGGCATCAAGAACGGTTGGCAGGGGCTTATTGATAATGATACCCGCGTTTTGGATACTCGTTGTGTCTCCGGGATATTAGATCGTGGCGGTACCATCCTTGGCACAGGGCGTTTTAATCCCCTTGAGAATCCTGAACATATTGAGAAGATCCGAGAGAATTATAAGCGTAGCGGGATCGATGCGTTGATCGTTGTAGGCGGGGAAGTGACGCTTGATATCGCTCTTCAACTTCATAAGAAAGAGGTCATTAAGGCGGTCGGGATCCCCAAGTCTATTGATAATGCCCTTTCGGGGACTGATTATGCCTTTGGGTTTGATACAGCGGTTCAAATTGCGACAGAACTTATTGATCGCCTTCATACGACGGCGGAATCTAATCATCGCATCATGGTCATTGAGGTCATGGGGCAATATACAGGGTGGATTGCGGCCGAGGCAGGCCTTGCGGGTGGAGCGGATATTATCGTGATCCCGGAATTTAGGGCAGATCTTATGAAGATCTGCGATGCTCTTAAAAACCGTCACCGTCGCGGAAAGTCTTTTAGTATTGTTGTTATTTCTGAAGGAGCTCAGGTTGAAATGCCTGCGATCTATAATGAAGGTCGTGAAAAGCGCCGTTATGGCACGATCGGTGAGCGGCTAGGCAAGGCGATCGAGGATCAGACAGGATATGAAACCCGCGTGAGCGTTCTGGGATATATTCAGCGAGGCGGTGCGCCGACAGCCTTTGACCGGATCCTGGCGACACGTTTCGGGGTCAAGGCGGTTCAGCTTGTGGCTGATGGAAAATTTGGCAAGATGGTCAGTTATCAGAATAATCGTATTAAATATTGCGATATTGAAGAGGCTGTCAAGCAGCGTAAGAAGGTCGATGCTGAGCTTTATCAGATCGCCCGGGTCTTCACGGCTGATCAGGATGCCCATGAGAAATAAGATCCAGGCCATTATTCAGGAGTCCATTCAGGTTAAGAAGGATACTCTTGAGAAGAATATCGATGTCGTGGAACGCGCTGCGGGAGTGATTATTTCTTCCTTTAGAAATGGTGGTAAGGTCCTTTTATGTGGTAATGGTGGATCTGCCGCGGATAGTCAGCATATCGCGGCTGAGTTTATCGGCCGTTTTCAGAGAGAGCGCAAGGCCCTTCCTGCGATCGCGCTTACGACGGATACATCGATTCTGACTTCCCTTGCTAATGATTACAGTTATGACATTGTTTTTTCCCGTCAGGTTGAAGCGCTCGGGAAGAAGGGCGACATCCTTATCGGTATTTCAACAAGCGGCAAGTCTGCTAATGTGATCAAGGCCTTTGAAGCGGCCAAGAAACTTGGGTTGATGACTGTTGCTTTTGTCGGCCATGATGGCGGTCCCATGGGAAAGATCGCGGACATGGCGGTCATTGTTCCTTCCAAGGTCACTGCGCGTATTCAGGAAAGCCATATCGCACTTTTCCACGCGCTGTGTGAGGTTGTGGAAGACGAGTTTGCAAAGTAATTCTCTAGAAGTCGTTTTGGCCGGCTTTTGCCGGCCTTTTTGTTTTAAGGCGGAGATATTAGAGACAGGGTTTGTATTCCGTTCTGTTTGTTGAAAGGGATATATGAAAACAGTACATAAGATTGTATCAAAAGATACCCTGAAAGAAAAAATTGCGGCGCTCCGGCGCAAGGGAAAGAGGATCGTTTTTACCAACGGCTGTTTTGACATCCTTCATGCCGGGCATGTGAGTTATCTCGAGGAAGCCAAGAAGGATAATAAACGGATTCTCATTATTGGTCTCAACAGCGATGGGTCTGTTCGAAGCCTTGAGAAGGGCCTAGGTCGGCCGATTGTTCCCCAGAAAGAGCGTGCCAAGCTTCTGGCCGCACTTTCGTGCGTTGATTTTGTTGTTATTTTTAATGAGTCGACGCCTGAGAAGTTGATCAAGTTTTTGAGCCCTGATATTCTTATTAAGGGCGCGGATTGGAAGGGGAAAAAGGTTGCGGGTTCCGAGTTTGTTAAGAAAGTCGATTTTATTCGGTACATCAAGGGGTTGTCGACAACAAATATTATTGAGAAGATAAGAAAAGGATAGATGCCCCACTGTTATACAGAGAAACAAAACAGTTTTATGCGGAAGAACAAAACAGTTTTGTCCCAACGTCAGCTTTTTCGAGTCATTGATGCCAATTACAACCGTGCCAAAGAGGGACTGCGCGTCTGCGAGGACATTTGCCGGTTTGTACTGGATGATAAGGCGTTGACAGCAGGTTTCAAGAAAGTTCGTCATGCTTTAGTGGGCGCGATTGCGGTCTTTGGGCTCAAAGAAATTGTCAGTGCGCGCGATATTTTGAAGGATGTGGGAAAAAAGACCGTTGATGAAGAATCAAAACGTTTTTCCGTCGAGGATTTGCTCTATTCCAACAGCCAGCGTGTTAAAGAATCCTTGCGGGTTTTGGAAGAATTCGCTAAACTTGTGAACATCAAAGCTGCAGAGAGGCTCAAGCGCTTGAGATATACACTTTATGATCTCGAAAAAGAAACGTTTAAGCGGCTCTAGGCTGTATTTGATCCTTGATATTGGGGTATGTGACTATCGCCGTTCATGGGAGATCCTTAAAGCGGCGGTACGGGGTGGAGTTGACATCGTGCAGTTGCGTGATAAGCACGGCGTTCCTCGGGAAACGCTTAAGTTTGCTCAGCGGATCCAGGCGTACCTTAAAGACAGGATCCCGTTCATTGTAAATGACAGGGTTGATATTGCGTTTCTTTCCGGCGCGTCGGGCGTTCATGTTGGTCAGGATGATCTTTCGGTTATGGAAGCTAGAAAGATCTTGGGTTCCAAGAAGATTATCGGGACATCTTGCCAGACGCTGGCTCATATCCGTCGGGCTGAGGAGGATGGCGCTGATTATATCGGGTTTGGATCGGTCTTTAAGACGTTCACCAAACCTGATCGCTCGCCGATGGATGAGGCGCTTTTGCGCAAGGCGGCACAGGCGACACGGATACCGCGTTTTGCCATCGGTGGGATCACAGGAAAGAATGTGGCGCGCGTGAAGACCTGTGGGCATATGCGCGTGGCTGTTTGCCGTGATATTATGTTAAGTGATGATGTGGCATTATCCGTCGGAGAATTGAAGAAGTTGTTGTTCGTTTAATATTAACTTGATACCAGTGCGAGAGTAATTCAGTGGCAGAATGCTAGCTTCCCAAGCTAGCTACACGGGTTCGATTCCCGTCTCTCGCTCCATATATATACATGAAATACCATTTCTCACGTCCTTTGGGTCGCATGATCGTCATTTTGTGTTGTGTGGCGATCGCAGGATGCGCCACCACAAGACGCCCCCCGGTGACCGTCGAGTCTCCGACGGAAACAAAGGCTCCCATCGCAAAAGGTGTGTATCATAAGGTGAATAAAGGCGAAACGCTTTGGCGTATCGCCAAGACGTATAAGGTCACCACCGACGGGATTATTCAGGCCAATGGCATTCCCAATGCGGCTTCTAT
>JADGCU010000035.1 GCA_015228785.1 Candidatus Omnitrophota bacterium | reverse complement strand
GCGGTTTGAGTTAGAACTATTTTGGGATCCGCAGATGATGATGACCTCGCAAAGTTGAGAAAGTTCCTTGATGGAATCTTGACGGTTTTGCGTTGCGTAACAGATGTTGTCTTTGTGCGATCCCATGAGTTTTGAAAATCGGGCTCGAAGTTTTAGGACAAGTTCTCGTGTGTCATCAACGGAAAGTGTTGTTTGGGTGATGAAGCCGACTTTTTTATTCAAGAGGATGGGAAGATTATCGATGTCTTCTTTCTGCTGAACGATGTGCAGAAGTTCAGGCCGTACATAGCCGGCTGTGCCCACAACTTCTTCATGGCCTTTGTGGCCAATGAGGACGACGTCCATATCTTTTTCAGAGAAACGGATGGCTTCTTCATGAACTTTTGTGACCAGAGGGCATGTGGCATCAATGACCTTGAGGCGGTTAGTCTTGGCGAGGGCTTCGATTTCTGGTGCGATGCCATGGGCGCTAAAGATCACACGTTCTCCATCAGGAACAGCAGTGAGGTCATTGACGAAGGTGACTCCGCGTTGCTTTAGCCCTTCAACGACAGCCGTGTTGTGTACGATCTCATGGAAGACGTAAAGAGGCGTTCCATATTTGACAAGGGCTTTTTCTACGATGTCGATCGCACGAGCGACGCCAGCGCAGAAGCCTTGTGTTCGGGCGAGAAAGATTTGCATTGATACGGCCTTTTCCTTTAGTTACAATGTGGCATTATATCAAGAGGTTGATGGGAGCCATAATAAAAATGTCAAAAATAATTCGTCGTAAAACACCATCTGTATCTGTGGGGCATGTTTTTCTTGGCAGCGACTATCCTGTGGCCGTTCAGGCCATGACAGATACGCCGACAGCTGATGTTGAGGCGACTATTGAGCAGACGTGTGAACTTGTTTCGGCCGGGAGCGAGCTTGTTCGCTGGACGATCAATGATGATGCTGCGGCATTGGGTGCGATCGAGGCGATCAATCGGTTGCGTTCATTTGGGGTGCGAGTTCCGATTGTTGGTGATTTTCATTTTAATGGACATTTGATTTTGACGAAGCATCCCCAGCTAGCTGATCTTTTGGATAAATATAGAATTAATCCCGGGAATGTTGGCGGTACAAACAAGCGCGATGATAATTTTGCGAGCATTATTCGTTTGGCGATTCGTTACAAGAAGGCGGTGCGAATTGGTGTGAATGGGGGGTCGTTGGATCCGCAGATTCTTTCTCAAAAGATGGATGTTAATATTCGTTCTGGGAAGGTTCAGGATGTTCAGGAGATCATGTGCGATGCGGTGATCGAGAGTGCTTTAGAAAGTTGTGCTTACGCTTTAGAGCTTGGTTTACCGATAGAGAAACTTGTTCTTAGTGCCAAGCTTTCTGTTGTTCAGGAGACGATTGAGGTTTATGAGAGACTGGCGAAGATGTGCGAATATGTTTTTCATATCGGGCTTACTGAGGCAGGGGCAGGTATTTCAGGGATTGCCTCAAGCTCTGCGGCGCTCGCCGTGCTTTTACAGCAGGGCATTGGTGACACGATTCGTGTTTCTTTGACTCCTGAGCCGGGAGCGGCACGCTCCCGGGAAGTTGAGGTTTGTCGGGAGATCTTACAATCTATGGGATTTCGTCATTTTTTGCCAAGAGTGACGAGTTGCCCTGGGTGTGGGAGAACCAAGAGTATTTTTTTTCAGGAGCTTGCTCGCGATATCAAACAATATATTCTTTTGAAGATGCCCGAATGGAAAAACAAGTATCCGTGTGTTGAGACCCTAAGAGTTGCTGTTATGGGCTGTGTTGTGAATGGACCGGGAGAGAGTCGGCATGCTGATATAGGTATTAGTCTTCCTGGTTCTTTTGAGGACCCATTGGCGCCGGTTTATGTTGATGGAAAGAAGGTAGTGTCTTTGCGTGGTGAGGGCATGAAGGATCAGTTTGTTCTTATTTTAGAGGAATATATAGCTAAGAAATTTAAATAAAGTTCTGTGGTTCCTATTAAAAGGAGTCTTTATGAGACACCGGCACCCCCAGTCCGGGAAGTTTCAGCCTGTTGTATTCTTAATTGCTTTTGTCATATTTATTGTTGCGACGATTGTTACAGCTAACAATAAATCGTTGCCGCCAGTCAAGTCTTCTGTTCAAGGTGAGATAACAACTTCTTCTGTCCGCGCTCATGTTATTAATGTTTACGATGGGGATACTATCAAGCTTTCCAATGGAGAAAAGGTTCGATTCATTGGGATCGATACACCAGAACTTCATAATAATCCTAAGCTTGCTCATGATGTCAAGAAGTTGGGAATAGATGCTGAGACCATAAAAAAGATGGGGGCGCGTTCTTACGAGTTTACTCGGGATCTTTTGGCGGATCACGATGTGCGTCTTGAGTTCGATACCCAGTCGCGCGACAGGTATGGTCGGCTTTTGGCATACGTTTATCTTGATGATGGAACATTTGTGAATGAGGAGATCATTAGAAATGGATATGCGTATCCTATGAGGATCGCTCCGAATACGAAACATGCAGCAGATTTTAAGGCGCTTTACGAGAAGGCCCAGGCTAATAAGCGGGGATTATGGAGTCAGTAGGTATGGGTGTGTGTTTAGACTCTGCGTCATAGTGCTAAGGTAAGAGTGAGTGGCGTTTTTTTGTCCTGATTATAGAGGCTTCATTTCAGAAATCTTTTTATCCTTAAAAAGCGCATATTCCCGATATCCTGCGGCTAAAGCGCATTCTTTAGCTTTGTCAAAGTCTTTGCCAACATCACCTGGTACATGAGAATCAGAGCCAAAGGTGATAGGAACGCCTCTTTTGAAGAAGGATTTAAGATGATCGAGGGACGGATAGATTTCATGGACAGGTTTGCGTAGGCCAGAGGAGTTGATTTCAACAACAACCCCCGTCTTTTTAAAGACTTTGGCGGTTTCTTCAATTTCATCGCTCATGTCTTCTGTCGGATGGAAGTCGAATTTCTTGACCAGGTCAACGTGTCCCATAATATTGAACATCCGTGAAAGCGCACTTTTTCGCAGAAGTTTGTAGTATTCACGGTAGACTTTGTTGACATCTTTCTTGTTCCATTCCTTGAGTTGGATTGGGTCATCAAATCCCCATTCTGCAATAAAATGGATCGATCCAATCACATAATCATAGGGATAGCTTTCCAGAATTATTTTAGTCCGATCTTCGTAACCCGGAATAAAGTCAGCCTCGATTCCAACACGTACTGTAAGATCGTCAGAAAACTCTGCCCTGACGCTTTCAATCATATGGTGGTAGACCGATAATTGCGAATAGTCCATTGTGATTGTAGGGTCCTTGTGGGTTAAGAGAGGGGCGTGGTCAGAAAACCCGATTTCCTGGAGGCCCATTCGTATGGCTTGTTCCGCGTATTCCATGGGTTCGCCGCTGGCATGACCGCATAGAGGGGTGTGCATGTGATAATCTGCAATAGGCAGCATAGGACTCCTTTTTTAATATAGGAAGAATTATAACATGCGACGAGAGACAGGCAATTGAATTGATGTATTTTTTTAAAGAAAGTATGAATTTCCGTTGAAAGAGGATATTTTTAGGATTATCCTATAAATCATCCTTTATATATTTATTATATTAGTTCTTGAATGGAGAGAGCATGCCCAAGCTTTTAATCGTCGATGACGAGGTTGATGTCCGCGAGTTTGCAGGAAATTTCTTTCGTAAGCGTGGAGTTGATGTTGTTCTTTCATCAGGTGGAGCCGAGGCATTGACCCTGATCGCGGATCATCGCCCGGATCTTGTTCTTTTGGATATCAGAATGGCAGAAATAAGTGGAATGGATGTTTTGCGTCAGATCCGCGCGGCGCAAGATGGAGTTCGTGTTGTTATGGTTTCTGGCTTGGAAGATGACAGCATTGTGGCTGAAGCCAAAAATTTGGGCGCGGTGACTTTTATTCATAAGCCGCTTGTCTTGGAAGAGCTTGAGAATGTTGTACTTCGTGAACTTGGTTTGAAGTCATGAGTCTAACAAAGATTGATTATAAAAAAGAATTAGAGACAGCGAGTAAAGGCATGATCATGATTCATGATCATGTTTTGTTGACGAAACTTCTTGTTCGCATGCTTGTGCGTAAGGCTAACCTTGTTCATGCGGGGATGATCCTTTATGAAGCGGATAAGGGAACATATGTTTTGTCGGTTTCTCGTGGGGAAACGGGGGACAGAATTCCTGAGAATTTTGTTCGATTTGAGAAAGATCATCCGTTGGTTAAGATTTTCTTTCAGAAAGAATATAAATATCTGATTAATACGCGTAATGCCCTTCTTGTTGATGATATAAACAAATTAATCTGGAGGGAGAGTGTAATTGAGGGGGTGAACGGGACGCGGGAGTTATTGCATCAGGTTAGCGATCAGATGCCGATGCTCAACACTGTCGCTTGTGTTCCGGCTTTTTATCGACATCAGCTTCTGGCGATTCTTCTGTTGGGGCCTAAGAAAGATGGTGAGCGCCTTGAGCAGGATGAGCTTGATTTCTTCTCTGCCTTAGCCTCTGATGTGGCGATGGCCATTCGAAATGCTCAGCTTTTTGGGGATTTAAAACGTGAAGCAGAGAGCAATCGGAATCTTTTTTTTCAGACGGCTATTGCTCTTGGATCGGCGATTGAAGCCAAAGATCCCTATACGCATGGGCACACGGAGCGCGTAACGAAGTATGCTCTTTTGATTGCGCAACGGATGATGACCAAGGGTATTATTGAGACTGACTCGAAATTTCGTGAGAACCTTTATATCGCCAGTCTGTTACATGATATTGGCAAGATTGGTGTTCCTGAAACAATCCTTCAAAAGACGAATCATTTAACGCCAGAAGAATTTGCTATTATGAAGACTCATTCTGTAAGAGGTGCAGAAATGCTGGCGCGCGTGACGGATTTTGAAGGATGTATTTCAGGAGTTAAGCATCATCACGAACGCTATGATGGTTCAGGTTATCCCGATGGACGTAAGGGGGATGATATTCCGCTGATTGCGGCGATTATTGCTGTTTCTGATGCGTATGATGCGATGATTTCGGATCGTCCTTATCGCAAGGCGTTGATGCGGGATCAGGCGATTGAAGAGATCCGTTGTTATAAAGGAATCTGGTTTCATCCGATTGTTGCGACGACATTGATTGAATTATATGAGCAAGGAGAACTTTAAGTAAGGTGTTAGGGGCTATAGAAAGTATGATATTGTTTAGGTTTATTTCTAAAGGAGGGGTTTATGGGAAGTGAAGGGGTATCTGCTATTAATGATATGGTTCGTAAGGAGAGTGGTTTTGTAGGCGCTCTTCTGCTGGAGTTTCAGAAGGTCATTGTGGGGCAGAAAGATCTTCTGGAGCGGCTTTTGGTGGGGCTTCTGGCTAATGGGCACGTCCTTGTCGAGGGGGTGCCTGGGCTTGCAAAAACAACAGCGGTTAAGACAATGGCAGATATGATCCAGGCGCACTTTCAGCGCATTCAATTTACACCTGATATGCTTCCCGCGGATCTGATCGGAACGCTTATTTATGATCAGCGCACTGCTGGTTTTTCCGTTAAGAAGGGGCCTATCTTTGCGAACATTATTCTGGCAGATGAGATTAATCGTGCTCCTGCAAAAGTTCAGAGCGCGCTTCTTGAAGCCATGCAGGAACGTCAGGTTACGATTGGTGAGAGCACGATGAAGCTGGAAGAGCCCTTCTTGGTGATGGCAACACAAAATCCTATTGAACAGGAAGGCACGTATCCTTTGCCAGAGGCGCAGGTGGATCGATTTATGTTAAAGGTCAAGGTCAACTATCCTTCGAAGGAGGAGGAGCTTCAAATTCTTAAGCGCATGGGGTTGACCAGTGTCAGGATTGCGGTTAATAAAATTGTTTCTCCTCAAGATATCCTGCGGGTTCGTAAGATCGTTGATGAGGTTTATATGGACGAAAAGATTCAGAGGTACATCATTGATGTTGTTGAGGCTACGCGTTCGCCAGAGAAGCACGGACTCGCGGAGCTTAAACCGCTTATTCAATACGGGGCTAGTCCGCGGGCTTCGATTAGTCTAGCGTTAGCTTCCAAGGCCTATGCGTTTATCCAAGGGCGTGGTTATGTGACGCCTCAGGATGTGAAATCGATTGGTATGGATGTTCTTCGTCATCGAGTTATTCCTAGCTATGAGGCAGAAGCGGAAAACAAAACATCGGAAGACTTGGTGCGCAAGATATTTGAGACGGTTCAGGTTCCTTAATAAGGCCTAGAGTTGAGCGCTGCGAAGCGTTGCTGCAGTTTATTGGGAATTCAATTTTATAATCTATTTTTTCGATATGATCCCTAAATCTATTCTCGACAAGGTTCGTCGCATTGAGATCGTTACCAATCGTTTGGTGACAGATGTCTTTGCTGGTCAGTATCATAGTGTGTTTAAAGGTCGGGGGATGGAATTTGAGGAGGTGCGCGAGTATCAGCCGGGGGATGATGTACGAACAATCGACTGGAATGTCACGGCTCGGACAGGAACTCCTCATATTAAGAAGTTTGTTGAAGAGAGAGAGTTGACGGTTATGCTTTTGGTGGATGTTTCCTCATCCTGCAAGTTCGCAAGTGTTAACCAGTTGAAAAGTCGCTTGGCGGCCGAGATTGCAGCTGTTTTGGCTTTTGCAGCGATTCGTAATAATGACAAAATCGGTCTTGTATTCTTTACTGATAAAGTTGAGAAATTTATTCCTCCACGAAAAGGGCGTACACATGTATTGAGGCTTATTCGTGAAATTCTTTCTTTTGAGGGGCAAGGGCAGGGCACTAATATCGCAACGGCGCTGGAGTTCTTAAGTAAGGTCACGACACGAAAGGCTGTGTGTTTTTTGATATCAGATTTCTTTGAATCTGAGAAGAACGATACTTCAGGTGCTGGCTTTTCTCAGGCCCTATCGATTGCTAATCGTCGTCATGATGTGGTTGCTATAACGTTGAACGATCCGCGCGAAGTGGAGCTTCCGGATTGTGGTCTCTTACAGATCAAGGATGCTGAAACCGGAGCGTTTGTTACTGTGGACACATCAGATCCAGGGTTGCGTTATGATTATGCGGCTCATGCCACGAGGCGGATGGACACTCGTCAGCGGCTTTTTCGTTCTCAGAATGTGGATCATATTGATATTTGGACAAGTGTGCCTTTTCCTGATGAGCTGGTGAAGTTCTTTGCTATGCGTCGGCGGAGGAATAGATGAAATTTAAAGGATGTAAGGCGCCAGATGCGTGGTGCAACACAAGAATAATCAGTTTTTTCTTCTATTTTGTGCCTTTCTTTGTTTTGTGTTGTTGTTCTGCTTCTTTTGCTGATGAGCTTCGTGATGTTCGTGGTCCCGTGGCTCTTCAGTCAGATTGGTGGTGGGTGCTCATTATTTTGGGCATATTGGCGGTGGTTGGTATTGTATGGGGAATTATTCTTTTCTTAGGTTTCAGAAAGAAGCCTCTTTTGTCGCCACCTTTAAGGCCAGTGTGGGAGATTGCTTATGAGAAGCTGGATCGTCTTGAGCGTAGTCACCTGATTTCTGAGGGGAGAATTAAGGAATATTATGAAATTCTTTCAGATATTGTTCGATATTATATTGAGGGTCGTTTTTCCATTCGGGCTCCCGAGATGACGACCGAGGAGTTTATGGATAAGGCGCGCTGTTCAACAAGTCTATCAGATGCTCAGAAAGTTTTTTTAAGAGATTTTCTTGATGCTAGTGATATGGTCAAATTTGCAAAATTTGTCCCTTCGTTCGATCAAATGAAGGATACGCTCCGTTTCGCCCGGCGTTTTGTAGATGAAACAAAGGCGGAGGTTTGTTTAAACAATGGAATTTAGAACGCCTTTTTTACTTCTTTTGATTCCTTTTGTCATTCCAATTCTTGTTTGGATGTACACTCGCCAGCGGCCGCCCACATTTATTTTTTCTTCGGTACAGATACTTAAAGGGTTAAGGGTTACGTGGAAGATGCGGTTGCGGCATTTGCCGTTTTTGTTGAGGATTTTTGTTGTCCTTTTATTCATTGTGGCCCTTTCGGGTCCACGAAAACCGCTTGCAGAGAATAAAGCGTTTTTTGATGGAATTGATATTGTTCTTCTGGTGGATACGTCAACCAGCATGGCTGCGGAAGATTTTACGATCAATGGAAAACAGGCCAATCGTCTTGAGGCTATTAAAAATGTGGTGCGGGATTTTGTAGATAAAAGAAAAGGAGACAGGATCGCCTTGATTTCGTTCGCTGCACTTCCGTATACGGTTTGTCCTTTAACAACGGATCATGGCTGGCTTCAGGAAAATTTGGCACGTATTAACTTCGGCATGATGGAAGATGGCACGGCTATTGGATCGGCGATCGCTTCAGGAGCCAATCGTTTGCGTTTTGTAGAGGGAAAAAGTAAGGTGATTATCCTTTTAACGGATGGGATTAATAATCGGGGGAAGATGGACCCCTTGAAAGCGGCTGAGGCGGCTCAAGCCTTAGGGGTGAGGATTTATACGATTGGCGCAGGAACATTGGGGGAAGCTCCTTACCCTGTGACAGATATTTTTGGGCGTAGAGGCTATCAGAATGTTCCTGTTGAGATTGATGAAGATACTCTTAAGGCTATCGCCCAGATGACGGGAGGGCAATATTTTCGGGCTACAGACACCGCATCTTTGAAGGCGATTTATGAACAAATTGACAAAATGGAGAAGGTCAAGTTTGAGGAGCACGGGTATCAACAATACGAAGAATTCTTTTCCATTGTACTTTTTGCTGCTCTGTTGATTTTACTTCTCGAGGTTTTATTAAGTCGAACATTATTCTTGAAGATACCATAGGTTTCTTATGAAATTTGCAAATCCGCATATGTTTTATGGATTCTTTGTCGTTTTCTTATTTGCGTGGTCATTGTTTCTTTTGATCAGGTACCGTCGTCAAAAGATGCGCATGTTTCTGGAGAAGCAGCTTGTGGGCGAAATTGCTCGTGATTTCTCACAGCAACTTTTTTTATGGAAGAATATCTTTCTTGTTTGTGTCCTTCTTTTTTCCATCTTGGCCTTAGCGCGTCCTCAATGGGGTTTTGAGTGGCAGGATGTTAAGCGTCAAGGTGTGGATATCCTTTTGGTGATTGACACATCAAGAAGCATGCTTACGGAAGACGTGAAACCGAATCGCTTGGAGAGGACGAAGTTGGCGGTTAAAGATCTATTGAAGAAACTTAAAGGGGATCGGGTGGGGCTTATTGCTTTTTCTGGGGATGCTTTTTTGACGTGTCCATTGACAGTGGATTATGCAGGAGTTTTGTTAAGCTTGGAGGATCTCAAGACCGATACGATTCCCAGGGGGGGGACAGATTTGGGCCGGGCAATTCAGGAGGCGTTGAAAGGTTATCAAGATGTTGCGGCGCAATATAAAGCGGTTGTGATCTTAACGGATGGCGATAATTTGGAGGGAGATCCTCTTCATTGGGCCAAAGTTGCGGCAGAGAAGAAGATCAAGATATCAACGATTGGAATTGGCACCAAGGATGGGGAGTTGGTTCGTGTTTCTAATGAAAAAGGGGAGCTTGAGTTTTTGAAGGATGGCAGTGGAAACTTTGTCAAGTCGAGGTTGAATGAAATGCTTCTTCAGGAAATCGCCGCAACAACCGGGGGGGCGTATGTACGTTCTAGCGGAGCGGAGTTCGGTTTAGATTATCTTTATGACAAACAGATTTCAAGAATGGAACGACGTGATGTTGAGAGCAAGATCGAGAAGAAGTATTTTGATCGTTTTCAGATTCCTTTGGCGATCGCGTTGATTTTTCTTCTAGCAGAGACTATGTTGGTGGCAAGAAAACCATGAGATATTTAGCTTTTATTTTACTGTTCGGGCTTCTATTTATGGATAGGGCATTGGCTGAGCCTGGGTATAGGGAGGTCAATTTAGGGAATAGGTCTTATAACCAGGGTGATTTTAAGGCCGCAAAAGGACAGTATGAAAAGGCCGCAGAGAGGAATCCTCGGCAGGCGCTTATTGATTATGATCGGGGTACGGCGTATTACAAAGATGGTGAATACGACAAGGCTGTTGAGTATTTGCGCAGAGGTCTTTTGACAGAAGACAAGAAGGCGATTAAAAATGTTTATTTTAATCTCGGTAATGCCTTGTATCAGCTAGGAGTTAGTCGTGAGGATAAAGATATTGGAGCTGCTATAAAATCTTTGGAAGAGGCGCTTCCTTATTATGAGAAGGTATTGCTTCAGGACCTTAAAGATGAAGATGCCAGGATAAACAGTGAATTTGTTAAGAAAGAACTTGAGCGACTGAAGAAAAAACAGCAGGAACAAAAGCAGCAACAGAATAACAAGACATGTCCTAATCCTAAAAAGAGCGATTCTTCTGAAGGACAAAAGGAGGATTCATCTCAGAAAGCTGATGAAAAGCCAGATCAGAGTCAGGGTTCTGAGCAAAAACAATCCTCTGATCAACAGAAGAACGAAGGACAGAATCGGGAAGATAATTCGCAACAGGATCAGGGGCAAGAAGAGCAGCAAGCTCAACAAGAATCTGGTGGGGAGAAGAAAGAGGATTCATCTTCTAATAAGGAAGGGCAGAGCGAGCAAAAGGCTGCCTCAGGTCAGAAAGAGCAGTCTTCTTCTGGACAAGGGGACTCTGGACAGATATTATCTCAAAAAGAGGCGAAGATGCTTTTGGATGATTTTGATCAGAATGAACAGCCCAAAGGGCTTATGAATTTTATTCGTAAGGCTGGAAATGATCGACCTGTTGAGAAAGATTGGTAATCTGATGGATTTGCGGTATAAGGCACAATGCATGGGACATAGGACGCAGAACGTGGCGTGGCATTGGGGCAAGAGGGCGTTGTTCGCTATTCTTGTGTCCTGTTTTCTTTGCCCTGCTTATTTCGTCTTTGCTGAAGACGTTTCTCTTGAAGCTACGGTTGATTCGAATAAAATTGCTATGGGAACAGCGGGCCAGTTGCTTTTGACTGTTCATGGCACACAAGATGTCGATAAGATAGATCTTCCTCCTATTGATGGTGTTGAAGTCCGTTATGTTGGCCCTTCGACTCAGGTTCGGGTTATTAACGGTGCGTATTCAACGGCCAAGGTGTTTACGTACATGCTTCTTCCTCTTAAAGAGGGAACGTTTACGATCCCCCCCGTAGAAGTAGACATTAAAGGGCAGATTTATCGTTCGGAACCGATTGTATTACAGGTTCTTTCAGCGTCTTCAGAAGGGGATGGTCAATCGGGTGCTGATCCTTTGAGCGATCCTCAAAGCTTATCTGATAAAGTGCGTATGATCTTTTCTGTTCCGCGAAATAAGTGTTTTGTGAATGAAGAATTACCGGCTGTGATCAAGCTTTACGTTCAAGATGTTCCCATGCAGGACATTACTCTTCCCGATATTCGTCAGGACGGGTTTGTTCTTTCTGATTATGTTCAGCCGCGACAATTCGAAGAGACGGTTGATGGACGAAAATTCCATGTTGTTGAGTTTGTGACGCGCATTACCCCGTTACATCCAGGCAAGTTGAGTGTCGGGCCTGCTGTTATTACAGCTAATCTTGTTTTTCGGACAAATGTTCGGCGTAATCCTTTTGGGCGGCGCAGTGGTTTTAACGATGATTTCTTTTCTGGAATTTTTGGTGGCTATGAGAAGAAACCTATTACGATTACAGCGCGTCCTATTGAGCTTGAGGTGGAGGATCTTCCTCAGGAGGGATTGCCTAAGTCTTTTTCAGGTGGTGTAGGGAAGTTTACGTTTGATGCTGAGCTTTCGCCATTAAAAGTGAAAGTGGGAGATCCGTTTACGCTGCGTATGGTTGTTTCTGGGGTGGGAAACCTTAGGGCGGTCGCCATGCCTGTTGTGCAAGATGAGAAATTGAAGGTTTATGAGCCTCAGATCAAAGAAGAGGATGGCAGAAAGATTCTTGAGCTGGTTTTGATTCCCATAAAGGAGGATGTTCGGGAGATTCCTGCTGTGGTCTTCTCTTATTTTGACGTTGAGGAGGGCCGGTACCAGACAATTACGCGGGGGCCGTTTCCTGTTGAGGTGATGCCACCTGAAAAGGGGCAAGAATTCCAGGCGATAGGTTTTTCAGATAAAGGCGCATCTCTTGTTCCTGAAAGTTTTGGAAAGGATATTGTCTTTATCAAGGATCATCCTGGGGCATGGCAGAGAAAAGGGAGTGCGTTTGCTCGTTATGGCATGTTTTGCGCTGTTCTTTTTGTCTTTTTAAATGGATGGATTTCTGTTTTGATTCTTATTCTTCACCGACGGAGGATGTCTTTGGACACATCTTATGCTCGTCGTGCTGCGGCTTATAAGGAATTTCGATCGGGGTGGAAAAGCGCCGCACGCTGGATGACGGATCATCATTCACGCGAGTTTTATGATGCGTTGACGAATATTTTGAGGGCCTATCTTGTAAGCAAGCTTGAAATAGCATCAGGGGAGATCGGGTTTGAAGTTTTGGAGAATGCTTTGATGTTAAATAAGATCGATATCAAAGAAATTCGTAAATTAGAAGATCTTTTAAGAGTGGCTGATCAGGTCAGGTTTGGTAGGCTTTCTATGGGTGAGAAAGAAATGAGGCAGCATTATCTGGATGTTGAGGAAGTTGCTGAAGCGATAGAAAGGCGGGTACGGTGAAGAAGATAGCTTTCCAGTTGTTCATGACTTTTTCTCTTTTAACGCCAGCTATCGCTATGGAAAGGGTTGAGGCTGATCAACTTTTTACTCAGGCCGGGCAGGCCTATAAAGATGGTCAATTAAATGAGGCCATTGGGTTTAATGAGAAGATTATAGCCGGGGGGTTTGAGAGTTCTGCTGTCTATTATAATTTGGGAAACGCATATCTTAAGAAGAAGGCTTTAGGTAAGGCGATTGCCAACTACCTTCGTTCTGAAAGAATGTCTCCTCGGGATGCTGATGTCAGGGCTAATCTTGCTTTTGCTAGGAGTAATGTTGAGTTTTCTCAGCCGTTTTCTTCTACGAATGATGTGGAGAAGGTTTTGCTGCTTAATCAGGCATCTGAAGAGGAGCTGAGATGGATGGCGTTAATGTTTTTTATGATGGCAGGAACCTTTGTTCTGGTTGGGCTTTATAAGAAGGTGCGGACAAAGCGGATCATCCTTTGGACAGTCTTGCTTTCATGTTTGTGGATTTATTGTGTTGCTGTTCTCATGATGAGGATGGTCTCTGAGGACGGACATGCGGTTGTGATCAAGGGGGTGGAGGCGAAATATGAACCCTCTCAGGGAGCGACTACGTATTTTAAGCTTTTTGAGGGCGCTGAGGTTCGTGTCTTGAAGCGTGAAGACATGTGGCTTAAGATTGAACGTTCGGATGGTAAAGCTGCGTGGGTTTCGGTTGATGCTGTTGAACAGGTCTTGCCCTAGGAGGGCATATGGCTTTCAAAATTCATATTCTGGTGATGTTGTTCCTGATTATTTCTACTTTTTCACCTGTGAAAGGAGAGGATGAGATGAGGCTGACAAGTCCAGATTTTGAGCATAATCATAATATTCCTGTGCGGTTTACTTGTCAGGGTGAGGATATTTCTCCTAATTTATATATTTCTGAGGTTCCCGAAGGGACAAAAAGTCTGGTTTTAATTGTTAATGATCCGGACGCCACCAATGGGAATTGGGATCACTGGATTGTTTTTAATATTGCTCCTGATGTAAGAGTTATTCCAGAGAACTCGATTCCTGGCGTTGAGGGGATGAATGATTATGGTCGACCAGATTGGGGAGGTCCTTGCCCACCGAGAGGAACACATCGGTATTTTTTCAAACTTTATGCGTTAGACAGAATGCTTTCTCTTCCACAGGGGGTCAAAAAAGCTCAGGTTTTGAAGACCATGGAACCATGTATTCTTCAAGAGGCAGAGCTAATAGGTCTTTATACGAAACATTAACAGGGCGTAATTCTTAAGATGAATGATTATCTTTCTGTAATGCTTTCTTTTGTCAAAGATGCGGGTGTTATCGCATTGAAGCATATCGAAGAGGGTCGCTCAGATTTGAAGCCTGATGCTTCCGTGATTACAGATGCGGATCGGTTGATCTCCCAACTGGCCCATGAACGTTTGGCGCCATATCTTAAATCATCACAACATCTACTTATAGATGAAGAGGACCCTCGTAAGACGGATTTTCTTGATCAGTCTCTTTTGGAAAGGACGCCGTTTCTTTGGTCTGTTGATCCCATTGATGCTACGCGTTCATTTGCAAATCGCATGCCCCATTATGGTATTTCTATTGGTCTTATTAAGGATTTAAGGCCATGGCTTGGTGCTGTCTATTTTCCTTCATTGAAAGAGTTATTTTATTGTGATGGTGTTGCGGCATATTTTATTCGCAATGCGTTTACTTCTGGCGAGATAAAAACGGAGATCGTGCCGATTGACGAACAGATCACAAGTCGATCGGTTTTTATAGCGACAGATGAGATCCTTTCGCATTTTCATTGGGAAGAGAGGGAATGTCGGATCATGATCTTTTCAGCTGCTGTCTGCGAATTCTGCTGGCCCACGATCGGACGCGGATGCGGGTCTTTGTCTATGGTGCATTTGTGGGACTTTGCGGGATCCTGGCCAATCTTTGAGAAGGCTGGTCTTAAATTGCGAGCCTTTGAGGATGGCCGCGTGCTTGATAAGATTGATGCGGGACTTTTTCACAAGGAGGCCTCTTCATGGAGGCTTAAGGATTATTATATTCTCTCGTCAGAAACAAATTATTGTTCATTGCGTGCGAGATTAAGGAGGAAGCATGATCATTTATGATCATACATTTTTTATGGCTGAGGCGATCAAGGAGGCAAGGAAGGGGTTGGCGGAGGGGGGCATTCCGATTGGTTCGGTTCTCGTAAAGGCGGGAAGGATCATCGGTCGGGGTTATAATCGTCGTGTTCAGAAAGGATCTGCTATTCTTCATGCGGAGATGGATTGTCTGGAGAATGCGGGCCGGCTGAGCGCTGTTGATTATGAACAGTGTACGATTTATTCAACTCTTTCTCCGTGTGATATGTGTTCGGGCGCTATTCTTCTTTATAAAATTCCGAGAGTTGTGATGGGTGAGAATGAAACATTTAAAGGCCCGGAACATAATCTCAGTTCGCGTGGGGTTGAGCTTATTAATTTGGATAGTCTGGAGTGCAAGAATTTGATGAGGGACTTTATAGCAGAGAATTTTAGGGTTTGGCATGAAGATATCGGAGAGCGAGGTAGCAAATGATTTTTGATTCGATTGGGCATTTAGACCGGCATCATATTCCCTGTCGAGATGAGATTGTGTCTTTTTTAAAGAAAAATCGTCCAGAAACTTTACCTGTTGGGGAAATCGAGATCCGAGGCAGAGAACTTTTTGTTCGACCAGCTCATTATGAGACAAAGTCTGCTGCTCAGGGAAAGTTTGAGACCCATCGCCTTTATATGGATTTGCAGTATGTGATTGAGGGTGAGGAGCTTATGCAGGTCGCGCCTGCCGATGTCCTTCTTCCTTTAAGTGAATATAATGTGAACGGTGATTATCAATTCTTTAAAGCCTCTCAGGGGATTTCTTCTTTTATTGTTCGGGCAGATGAATTCGCGGTCTTCTGGCCTGGCGAGGCCCATCGACCATCATGTTCTGTCGGTGAGAAGCCGGTTTTTGTCAAAAAACTTGTTTTTAAGATTCGAATTTTATAAAGTCTATGCAAAAAGTCTTTTTTTCTTCTTTGTTGGTAAGTTTGGGTTGCGTTTTGCCGTGTCAGGCGGCTACCATGATGCCTGTTTGCAGTGATCTGACCTTGCAGGTTATCGATCGGGGAGAAGAGGAGCTCATTGCTAATGAGTGTGGAAGTCATGCGCGGTGTCAGGAGCGCTATGACGGCAAGGTGGCGTATAAAGAGTATTTTGTCCGTCTTAAGGTTGTTTTGAGGGCCGCTGAGGTGGGTTGTCCTGAGCCTGGAACAGTCTATCGAGTTCCTGCGGTTATCACGGAGGATCGGATCAGGGCCAGCTTGGCATCTTCTCAAGATAAAAAAACAGATGATTCATCGGTGATATGGGAACTTCGTAATATTCGTTCCTTGCAAGGGTCACGGTTGCCGGGGTTAAGTTCGCTTGTGGTTGATGTAAAGTAAAGAAGAATGTTTGTTAGTGGGAAGATTTGCCGAGTTCAGTCAGGATTATTTTTGCAGCACGTTGGCTCGCACCGGGGGATCCTAATTTAGTTTTGAGTCCTGCGAGTTCTTTACGGGTTGCGCGGGCTTTTTCAGGATTGCGTAAGAAGTCGTCGATTACCTTGGCGATCTTTTTGGGATTCGCATGTTGTTGTAGCAATTCTTCAACGATCTTTTTTCCTGCCACGATATTGACCAGTGAAATATAAGGGATTCGAATAACCAGTCGGGCGATGAGAAAAGTCAGCCATGATGTTTTATAAATGACAGCCATGGGTTTTCCCAGGATGCCAGTTTCGAGGGTGGCTGTTCCAGAGGCTACTACGCACAGGTCAGCTGCATTAAGGGCATTGTAGTAGTCGCGAGAGACAATGAGGCCGTGGGGAGCCTTTTTTAGAGGTTTGTCAAAAATCTCTTTGTTCAGGTTTTTGGCCTGAAGAAGAATGATCTGAAGTTTGGGATGATCTTTCTTGAGAAGAATTGCGGCCTCGAGCATAGGAGGAAGATGCCTGGAAACTTCCTTATTTCGGGATCCGGGAAGCAGGGCCAGTGTGGGGGCTTTATCGTTGAGCCCGATACTTTTGAGAAAGTCACTAGCACCTTTGTCGGCCCGATTCTCATCAACGAGAGGGTGTCCGACAAAGTCGACTTCATAACCGTGTTTAGCATAAAATTCTTTCTCGAAGGGGAAAAGGACGATCATCCGGTCTACAACTCTCTTGATGAGTTTGACGCGTGATTCTTTCCAGGCCCAGACTTGAGGGCTCACGTAGTAAATCACTTTGATTCCGAGTTTCTTGGCTTTTTCGGCCAGGCGCAAATTGAATCCAGGATAGTCAACAAGAAGGACCGCATCCGGTCTTTCTTCTTGTAGTTTCTTGACGGTCATATCGAAGATTCTTTTGATCCGGGGGTAGTGGATGAGGACCTCTGTAAAGCCGATGACAGCCAGTTCGTTGATGTCAGCGAAGGTAGCAACGCCAGCCTGGCGCAGGCGTTCTCCGCCGATCCCGATAAAACGGATATCAGGGGCATAGGTATGGATGGCGCGGACTAAAGGGGCTGCGCGCATGTCCCCGGATTCTTCACCGGCCACGATTAGGATTTTTTGAGGTGTTCTGTCCATATAATCTCTTGGATTGCCAATGCTGTTTTAAGGGCATCACGTCCTTCTTCTCCAGATACAAGAGGACGTTTGTCCTCTCGGACGCAATCAATGAAGTGTTCTAATTCTTTTTTTAAAGGGTCTTCTTTTTCAATCGGGATATTCTTTCGTGAAATATTTTCGCCTTCTTTGCGGTAAATAAAAGCCTCTTGGGCAATGTAATCCAAGGAAATGTAGGCATGGGGAATGAAAATACGGATCTTACGCATCACTTCAGGTGAGACCCGACTTGCTGTCAGGTTACAAACACATTTATTTTCAAAAGTCAGTCGAACATTGGCGATATCGTCTTTGTCGGTTAATACATTGATGCCAATGGCCTGGATGTCTTTTAAAGGAGCGTCGATCAGTCCCTGGACAATATCAATGTCGTGGATCATCAGGTCCATGACAACTCCGATATCGAGGGACCGTTTGGGGAATTTGTTGAGTCTGTGGCATTCGATAAAAAGAGGATTTCTGGCAATGTCTTTGATGGCGGCAAATGCACTGTTGAAGCGCTCGACATGGCCAACCTGGATCTTGGTGTTCTTGAATCGTCCAATTCTGACGAGTTCCTCTGCTTCATTGAGAGTCATGGCAATAGGTTTTTCGATGAAAGTATGCACACCGTTATTCAGAAAGAAATGTCCGATTTCAAAATGTTTAATCGTTGGGGTGCAGACACTGACCGCGTCGACTTTGGTGATTAGGGAACGAAAGTCAGGGAAGAATGTTGTATGGAATTCGCGGGCAATTTCTTGGCCGATCTTTTCATTCGTATCGCAAACACCAATAATTTCGACTTTATTTTTGAGGTGGGAATAGGTTTTTACGTGAAGAGTGCCAAGTCGTCCTGTTCCGATGACCGCAATTTTTATCTTTTTCATGATGAATCCTCTGTAAAGGTGCCAACAGAATAACAAAGAGGGTTTTAAAAGTCAATCGAGCTGGTTGGCTTCTTTTTGACTTCCTGATTTGTCCGTGTTAATATTGCCCACACCTTAAAGGAGGCGTGCTGTATGGAAGATATTTATAAAAAGCTTCTTGTGTCGATTGGGGAGGACTTGAATCGGGACGGGCTTAAGACAACGCCCAGACGTGCGGCTAAGTCTTTTGAATTCTTGACCAAGGGGTACAAACAAGACATTGATCATGTTATTAATGGCGCCATCTTTGAGTCTGATAATGATGAGATGATCATAGTGAAGGATATTGAGATGTATTCACTTTGTGAGCATCATTTATTGCCATTTTTTGGTAAATGTCATGTTGGGTATATACCTCAAGGGAAGGTCATGGGACTTTCTAAGATCGCTCGGGTTGTGGATGTTTTTGCGCGTCGACTGCAGATCCAGGAAAACCTGACTAAACAGATCGCAGATACGATTATGAAGCAGACAGGAGCCCTTGGTGTGGGAGTAGTGATTGAGGCTCAACATCTGTGCATGATGATGCGGGGTGTTGAGAAGCAGAATTCGGTTATGAAAACTTCTTGCATGTTAGGTGTTTTTCGTTCCCAGAGTTCAACTAGAAGTGAATTTTTGAGTCTTATTCAATGAAAAAGGCGGCCTCTTTAACGACAATTCACATAAAGGAGTTTGTGGTCCAGGCTATTATTGGGACCAGGCCTGAGGAGCGTCTTCATCCGCAAGATGTAATCTTGAATATTTCTTTTATTTATGATGCCTCACTGGCTTCCCAAACAGATGCCTTGGGGCATGCCGTTGATTATGGAGCTTTGCATGATCGGATTGTCAGGGAAGTGGCCGTGACTCAATTTTTGCTTTTGGAACGGCTTGCGGATTTTATTTTGGGCCTTATTATCGAAGATACCCGGATTGTTGAGGCTACGATTGTTATTGATAAGCCACGGGTTTTTACAGATGTTCGTTCCATTGCTGTAGAAATGTCGGTCAGTCGTTCTGATGTTTTGTCCAAGAAATCCTCTTTAAGGTGCTATTAGAATGGGTCTTTTTATATTCTTGCTTTTTGTTGCATTCCCGGTTGCGGAGGTCATTGTTCTAGGCAAGGTGATTTCACGCATTGGTTTTGGGGATACAATGATACTTTTGCTTTTTTCCGCTGTTTTTGGCGCGTATCTGGCCAAACTTCAAGGCAAGGCTACTCTTATAAGAGTTCAGCAGGCTCTGGCAGAGGGGCGGGTGCCTACATCTGAGATGATCGATGGACTTATGATTTTCTTGGGTGGCATTCTTTTTATAATTCCTGGATTTATTTCCGATATTCTGGGATTCTTCTTATTGTTTCCCGTTACCCGCTGGTGTGCCAAGTGGATATTCTTAAGAAATGTTAAGTCAGCTTATGGTGCTCGTTCTGCCAGAGGTGAAGTGCCGCAGCCAAAGTCTTATGAGGGATTTAGCGCACGTAAGGGCGATGCGGAAGACGCTGAAATCGTAGAATGATCAAATTCTTCAAGATTTTTCTTGCCAAGCGTGTTTCTGTTGATACTATATACTCGGTTTTTTTGAGGAAAGGGTATTTATGCGTCTTAAGGATGAGGTTACCTTTATTACAGGTTCTGCGCGTGGCATAGGCCGCGAGATCGCAGAAGTGTTTGCCAAGGAAGGTGCTTTGGTGATCATTTCTGATATCAAGCAGGAAGATTGTCAGGCAACGGCTGATGAATTTATAGCTAAAGGCTATAGGGCAGATGCTTTTGCTTGTAATGTGACTAATTTAGCTGATGTAGATCAAACGACCGAGAAAGTCATGCAGAAATACGGGCGTATTGATATTCTCGTAAATAATGCCGGGATCACTCGGGATAATTTGTTCCTTCGGATGAAGGAAGAGGACTGGGATGCAGTTATTTCTGTTAATCTCAAGGGTACGTTCAATGCCTGCAAGGCGATCTCTCGTGCTATGCTTAAGGCCAGAAAAGGCAAGATTATCTCGATTGCTTCTGTTATTGGTGTGATGGGCAACGCCGGTCAAGCTAATTATGCTGCTAGTAAGGCAGGCATCATTGGGCTGACCAAATCTCTTGCCCGTGAGTTTGCT
>JADGCU010000094.1 GCA_015228785.1 Candidatus Omnitrophota bacterium | reverse complement strand
ATACGAAGAAGATTGTCATCCGTCTCTTTAAGCTTGCCCTGTGCCTCACGCTTTTTCGCCTTATACTTGGTGATGCCCGCCGCCTCATCAAAGATCACACGACGATCATCGGGCCTCGCGCTCACAACAAGATCCACCTTGCCCTGCTGCACCAAAGAATAGGCTTCAGCCCCAACACCCGTGCCCATAAAAAGCTCGACGACATCTTTCAACCGTGCCACTTCTTTATTGATGAGATATTCGCTCTCTCCCGAACGGAAAAGGCGGCGGGTGATAAGCACCTCATCGGTCGCCACAGAAAGCATGCGCGAGGAGTTATCAAAGGTAACGGTAACCTCGGCAAAACCCAAAGCAAGCTTGGTGTCCGTGCCGTTAAAAATTACATCTTCCATCCCTGATCCACGCATTTGCTTAGCGCTTTGCTCACCCAAGACCCAACGAATAGCATCAAAGACATTGCTCTTGCCGCAACCATTAGGCCCCACGATCGCGGTCACGCCTGGTTCAAAATTGAGGACCGTCTTATCCGCAAAAGATTTGAACCCGAAAATTTCGAGTTTCTTAAAATACATCGGAATGTCTCCGTTTTAATATCAAATTAAACTTTAGCTTCTGCGTCTGCGTCCGTATCAAGCCACTGGTCAATGAGTTCCCGGCGAAACCGCCAGAGGCCCACTGCTTTCATGGCCGGGATCTTCCCCTTCTTGACCCAATCGTAAACCGTGCGCTTTTTGACGCGCAAATAGCCCGCGACTTCATCAATAGTCATAAGATTGCCGAATTGTTCGAACTGCAATTTTTGATCATCCATAGCTATATCTTGCTCCTATATTAGGTGGACACACTAAATCTAGTGCCTACGACATTTTACTTTATCGGAGGCTTTTGGCAGAGTCAACAAAAGTTTGTCTTTTTTTGAAGGGTTCTTTGGAATGATGTTGTATGACAATCTTGCTGATTATCGATAGGATGATGACAAGCTTTGACTTTTTATGACATTTCGTGATGTGCACATGAAATCAAAATACGCACAATAACGTTTATCATGGGAAAATCCGTATCTTCAGGAAAGAATTACAATACTTCCTTGAATCGCTTGGTAAGAAGCGGAACGATCTGGAAAACATCACCAACAATACCGTAATTGGCAACGTTGAAGATAGGCGCAGAAGGATCTCTGTTAATGGCAATGATAATGTCGGACGACTGCATACCAACAAGATGCTGGATCTGCCCCGAAATGCCGCAGGCAATATAAATCTTAGGACACACCGTCTTTCCTGTTTGGCCAACCTGCTGGGAGTAAGGCATCCATCCCTCGTCAATGGCAGCGCGAGAAGCCCCGACAGAGCCATTAAGAACTTTGGCCAGATCCTCGAGCATCTTGAAATTCTCCGCCCCACCCATAGCCCGGCCGCCAGAAACAATCACATCAGCTTCCGTAATATTGACGGTGGCCGTGACCTCATCAACCACTTTCAAAACCTTTGTTCTTGAAAGAAAAAAGGAAGGATCAAATGTAACGACCTCAACCGTGCCTTTTCTAGACGGATCGATCGTTGCCTCTTTCATCACCTTATGACGAACAGTCGCCAACTGCGGCCTGTGATTCTTAGAAAGAATGGTCGCCATAATATTTCCACCAAAGGCAGGACGCGTCTGAAGCAGACTCCTGTCCGTAATGTCTACATCAAGTTCTGTACAATCTGCTGTCAGCCCCACGCGAAGTTGAACCGCAACCCGTGAAATCACAGAACGGCCGGCAGATGTCGCCGGGCAAAGCATAATCTCGGGCCTGTGCTTTCTGATCAAATTCGAAACGATCCTGGCATAAGGCTCATCCAACAAATGTTCAAGCTTCGGATTATCGACGACATAAACTTTATCTGCCCCGCGATGAATCAAATCCTGAGCCTTATCCTGAACATTGTGCCCCAAAAGAACTGCCGCAACCTCCGTATTCAATTTATCGGCCATTTCTCTGGCCTTGCCCAAAAGTTCATAGGCCACAGATTGAACAACGCCTTTTCTCTGTTCAGCAAATATCCAAATCCCTTTATACTTCTCAATGTCCGGGGTCTTGGTCGTTTCACGGACGATCTCGATGGCGCCAAATTTCCGGCAGGCCTCGACACAGGAACCGCAAAGCGTACACTTGTCCAGATCGATCACCGCCTTCTTATCGACCAGCGTAATCGCCGTAAAGGGGCACCCCTTCACGCAAAGAGAACAACCCACACATTTATCTTTATAAACCGTTATTCCGCTCATATCAGTGAAATAATCCTTTGGCCGCCTCAACAAGTTGATTAACCGTTACCTGGGCCTCTCCTTCAAAGATCTGCCCCTTGGGCCTGGGCGGAGGCGTATAAATATTAAGAACCCATGTCGGAGAACCTTTCAGCCCAATACGACTCTCTTCAGCCCCAATATCTACAGCCTTCCAGGACGTGATGACCGCACTCTTCGCCTTGATCTTCCCTTTTAATGAGGGCAGACGCGGCGTATTGATCTCTTTCACGACCGTCAAAAGACAAGGGAGCTTGGTCTCAATGACCTCGTAACCATCCTCTGTCATGCGTTCCGCTACAATGGTCCCGTCTTTAATGTCTTCGATCTTACGCACATATGTGATCTGGGGAATATCAAGGGTCGCTGCGATCCCGGGGCCAACCTGCGCCGTATCTCCATCAATGGCCTGTTTGCCACAAATAATGAGATCGTAATCCTTGATCTTTTCAATAGCCTTGGAAAGGGCATAACCTGTGGCGAGAGTATCAGCGCCGGCAAAGGCACGATCACTGACAAGAATCGCCTCATCACAACCAAGCGAAATCGCCTCTCTTAAGATCGCCTCAGCCTGCGGCGGCCCCATGGTAACAGCAATGACCTTGCCGCCAAACTTCTCCTTAAGACGAACGCCCTCTTCGATGGCATACGTATCAAAAGGATTGGTGATAGCCTGGACACCTTCTCTAACGAGGTTCTTAGTAACCAGATCGATCCTGACCTCTGTAGTATCAGGAACCTGTTTTATGCAGACAATAATGTTCATCGTGCGGATTCTTTAATCAAAGCCATGCCGATAATATTGCGCTGGATCTGATTCGTCCCTTCATAGATCTGAGTAATCTTTGCATCTCTCATGAATTTCTCAGCCGGATACTCCTTCATATAACCATACCCACCGAAGATCTGAACAGCATCGGTTGCGACCTTCATCGCGACATCGGAAGCGTACATTTTAGCCATGGCCGAATGCATGCCAACATCCTTAACCTTGGCATCGACTTCCCTCGCCGATGCATATACCAAAGCACGAGCGGCTTCCACTTCCGTCGCCATATCCGCCAGCATCCACTGAATGCCCTGATTGCTGATGATCGTCTGGCCAAACTGCTTTCTCTGCTTGGCGTATTTGATCGCTTCATCAAGCGCCCCTTGAGCAATACCGACCGCCTGAGCACCAATCCCAGGACGCGACATATCAAACGTCCTCATGGCAGCAATAAATCCTGTGCCTTCACGGCCAATCAGATTCTCCTTAGGAACCCTGCAATCTGTAAAAATAAGCTCACGTGTAGACGAAGCCCGAATCCCAAGCTTATCTTCCTTTTTCCCAAACGTAAAACCAGGAGTCCCCTTCTCAACAACAAAAAGGCTGGCCCCACGCGCTCCCCTGGACTTATCAGTCATGGCAATGATCGTATAGATCTCAGCATCACCACCGTTGGTGATAAAATGCTTAACTCCATTAAGGATGTAATGATCCCCATCCTTCACAGCTGTTGTCTGCATAGCGCTCGCGTCGGAACCGGCCGAAGGCTCGGTCAACCCAAATGCGGCCAATTTCTCCCCCTTAGCAATCGAAGGAAGATACTTCATCTTCTGCTCTTCACTGCCATGAAGAATAATGGGATAAGCCCCCAAAGCAGACGCCGAATAACAGATCGCGATGCCCGCACACCCCCGAGAGAATTCTTCCGTGGCCAGGCACAGCTCAAATACGCCACCACCCATCCCGCCGTATTTCGGGTCAATATAAACGCCGAAGAGATCAGACTGGGCCATAACTTTCATCATATCCCAGGGAAACTTCTCGCTCTTATCATATTCAGCCGCCACAGGGCGGATCTTCTCATCAGTGATCTGGCGACAAAGATCGCGGATCATTTTCTGCTCTTCTGTCAGGAGATAATCTATCATCATTCCTCCACTTGCTTAACTGTTTCTGATTTTAAACCGCACCATAATATCATAAGAAAAAAAGAAGAAAAGAATATTTTTGAGAAGAAATACAGACCTTAAAAAGCCCTTTAGCCCTCTTTAAAACTCATCCCAGAGCCCCTACTACAAGGGAAGCATTGCTCATTCGATGATAAAAGCAGTCTTTTTGGCAACAATCACGATTCCCGAAGTCGTCACAGCAAAACGCTTCCGATCCTGCTCTAAATCATATCCAACCTTTTCCCCTGGCGGGATCATAACCTGCTTATCAATGATGGCATTCTTAATATGAGCGCCTTCCCCCACCGTCACGCCCTCCATGATAACCGAATCCTGTACATTCGCGTTCTTCTTGACCGTCACCTGTGAGGAAACGACCGACCGCTCCACGCGGGCCCCCTCGATCACACAACCTGGGGCAATGATCGAATCAATAACAGTTCCCGGAATATCACGGCCATCTTCCTGGACCATGCGCATCATAATAGGCGGATGATGAGAATAATGTGTCCGCAACGGCCACGCCTTATCATACAGATTAAAGGGTGGACGGGGATGAACTAGATCCATATTGGCCTGATAATA
>JADGCU010000093.1 GCA_015228785.1 Candidatus Omnitrophota bacterium | reverse complement strand
GACCGGGACCGGATCGTTCACTGTGAGGCCTTTCGCAAGCTTGAGTACAAGACCCAGGTCTTTGTGATCTACGAAGGGGATTATTACAGGACGCGTCTTACCCATACAATCGAGGTGGCGCAGCTGGCGCGTACGATCGGCCGCAATTTTCAACTGAATGAAGATCTCATCGAGGCCGTGGCGCTCGCTCATGATCTGGGGCATCCGCCTTTTGGTCATGCGGGTGAGGATGTTCTTTCCTCGCGCCTCAAGAAGGCGGGCATCAAGGAAGGATTTAATCACAATCAACGCAGTTTTGAGATCGTATCCAAATTCGAGAGACGTTATCCCCGTTTTGAGGGATTGAACCTTACGGTTGAAGTTCTCGTCGGAGTCTTAAAGCATGAGACCGTGTATGACAAAAAAGGCCAGATGAGGATCGTGGATGATGCGGCTTTTCGTGACAAGCTCGCCAAGCGTCCCTGTTCGCTTGAGGCGCAGGTGGTGGATTTGGCAGATTCCCTCGCGTATCTCAATCATGATGTGGACGATGGATTGACCTCAACATGTATTACAGCGGAGGACCTTAATGACAGCGCCTTGTGGCAACGGGCCATGGAGCGCGTGCGTCGTCCCGGGGTTGATATTGGAAGTGATATGTTCAAGTATCAGGTCGTTAAGGAGCTTATTGATATGCAGGTGAGAGATCTTCTGGCGGCGACGGAGGCCAGGATGAATCGTTATTCCTTGAAATCTTTCGAGGACCTGGTGGCTTGTTCTGAGCAGAAGCTCGTCGATTATTCCAAAGACATGCAGAAAGAACGTTCACATCTTCAGGCTATTCTTAATGAAAAGATGTACCATCATTGGCGCGTCGAGCGGATGACGTCCAAGGCCAAACGGATCATTAATGAACTTTTCGATGTTTATCTCGACAATCCGCGCCAGTTACCGTATGATATCTACGATCGTAAGACGAGGTATTCCGATAAACAATTGCATGAGATCATCTGCAATTATATCGCAGCCATGACCGATAGGGCGGCGCTTGATGAATATAAACGACTCTTCGAACCTTACCAAAAGGTATAAACAGATTATTTCGGCGGTCCATATCGTTTACCGCCTGGTCAATTCCACTCCTAATCTCAAGGAGCTTTCCTTGAGGTTGACACGCCTCCTCTGCCAGTTCGTTCATGCTTCATCCGCCAGTATCTATTTGCTTGGTCCTGACCGCAAGCAGCTAGCCTCGATCGCTACTTTTAATAATGAGATCAACATTCTGATTGCAAACAGAAAAGAACTGAAGAAGGTAACGGCTAAGGAGCTGAGCGTAGCGCAGGGGAGTTCTTTCTTTGAGGCGCGACTTATGGGGATGCCGCTGGTGACGGATGAGTGTATCGGAGCTTTTGTTATTAAGCGCAAACCTTCCGAACCTGCCTTCGATGAATTTGATCGGGAGATGTTTACGATCTTCGCCGAGCAGTCTGTGACGGCGATCCGCAATCTTCAGTTCTCCGAGCAGCAGCAGAAGATTATTCTTGAGACCATGCGGCTTATTCAATCGCTCCTTGAAAAACGGGGTGAGCAGTATCGTTCTCACAGTCCGACTTATTTTAAGATCGTTAAGGCGATTGCTGAGAAATTTCGCATGGGGCAGGAGGGGATCAATAATCTTTACTACACGAGTATTCTTCATAATTCGGGGGCTGTTGATGTTCCCTTTCAGATCCTTTCTAAAAAGAGTCAGTTGACCAAAGATGAATTCAAGGTCCTGCGCGATCTGCCTAAGAAGAGCGCAGAACTTATCAGGCCGATTGATTTTTTAAAGCCCATTCTTCCCGTTGTTTTGTGTCTTCATGAACACTATGATGGGTCTGGTTATCCGTCGGGATTGAAGGGTGATCAGATTCCGTTGGGGGCGCGGATCATGGCGGTTGCGGATGCCTTTGAATCGATGGTGCAGGGGCGTCCCTATAAGAAGCGTTTGTTGCTTGAAGCGGCGCTTAAGGAGATCAAGCGCGGGAGTGGGACGCAGTTTGATCCTAAAGTTGTCGATGTTTTCTTGAAGCTCTCAGAGAAAAGAAATTTCAGAAACTACTTGTGTGCGGTTCGTCATTAAAATTATAATAACTTAATTGGTTCGCTAGAAGGCATGCTGTTATCGTGGTTTTTAGCGAATGATGTTGTGTCATTTGTTGATGGAACAAGAATCAAAACGAAAGGTACCGCGGCGATCATTCGCGAGGCTCTATGAACATATCTTATAAAGAACGACAGATTACTCTTTTTCCTGATGCGACGCCAGCTCCTGATGAAAGCAAGCGTCCTCATTTCACGGCTGCTCAACTGACCCTGGGTGTTGAAAACCTTGTTATTTTAACGATCGTGAGTATAATGGTCATCCTCTTTTCCTTTTCGATCGGTGTCGAGAGGGGAAAAGGGATTGCTCTTCGAGAAATGGGACAGCCTGTCTCTGTTGATAAAATATCTTTGGTGAAGGAGCCCGCAGTCCCGCAAGCGCCGGCCAAGCCCTTTTGGAGCATGTTTGGCAAGGGTTCTGTGGAGGCGACTCCTTTGACTGACAAGGATACGGAGAAGATGTCTCCTTCAGATTCAAAAGGTGCTGACAGTCTTGTGGGAAAGGCCGTGGTTAAGGTTTCTGAGAAAGCCTCCAAGGTTTCAAAGACGCCCACGAAGACGGCGACAGGTTTTACGATCCAGATCGCGTCGTACAAGACGGAAAAAGGGGCGCAGATCGAGGCATCGTCCCTGAAGAAAAAGGGATATAATAATGTCTTTTTTCTTCAGAAGGGCAGTTACGTCATTTTGTGTGTCGGGAATTTCCAGAAGAAGGAAGAGGCCAGCCTTCTCGGGAAAAAATTAATGGGCCGTTATCAGGACCTGAGAGTAAGGAGTTTATAAGATGTCGTTACATTCATCCCTTAGAGTTGACAAAGCCGGCGCAACAGCCAGAACCGTGCTGAGCCGTGTGGAGCGTATCAAAGAATTGATGAAGAAGGGGTTGTGGACCGCTGATAGCGAGGTCACCAACCTTCCTAAGACCAAGGTCCTTCGCGTGAAGGCTGGCAAGAAGAAGGCTAAAGAAGTCGCTGCTCCTGGTTCTGCGGCTGCTGTGGCTGGTGCGGCTGGTGCGGCCGGTGCGGCAACGGCTGTGGCGAAGGCCGGAGCTAAGCCTGCTGCAAAGAAGTAAGCGGTTGGGCCATTCTTTTGTGACTGTCATGTTTGTAAAAATTGTATTAGCTGTTTTAGTTGCGGTGATTTCCTTAAGCGAGTCCGGCTTTGCCGAGACTCGCTTTCCTTTTGTTGGCGAGACAACGGATGCCCGGGTCAAAATAAGGGCCGGGGAGAATAATAATTTTGAGGTGCTGACGACGCTTGATAAGGGCGTTAAGGTTATTGTTATCGGGAAAAGCTTTCAATGGTACAAGGTGCGTCTTCCTGAAAGTGCGCGGGCTTATATTCGCTCGAGTTATCTTGCTCCCATTAATCCTCAGGTCGCAGAAGTGAAGGGCGATCGGGTGAATGTGCGGGCCATGGCCAACACCAATGCCACCATTTTGGGGCAGCTTAAGAGGGGAGATAAGGTCGTCATTAAGGAAGCGCAGGGTGACTGGACGTTGATCAAGCCGGTGGATTCTCTCAGTGGCTGGATCCATGAGAAACTTGTTACGTTCAAGGCCCAGGATGTTCCGCCTCAGGCCACACTGGATGCCACGGTCCTTGCCCAGAAGGTATTGGATGCCAAGGCCAAGAAGATCGCGCTTCTTAAGAAATTAGATAGCGGGCAGGTCGAGTGTTCTGGATTTTTGACCAAAGGTGACGGCGAACCTTTGGTGTACAAGATCATCCGTGACAAGGCAACGGTTTGCATTATCGATGGACCGGCTTCTTTGCTTGAAACATTTGTGAATGGCCAGATCATTGTCCAGGGCACTCTTAAAGATGTTCTTGAGAGTGATGAGGCAGCCCGCGTTGCCCTTTCCAAGATCAGACGCACCTTCTAGATCGTGATTTTGTCGTCTAGACCACCGAAAGTTCGGATCCCATGCTTGAAACTATCATTGTCATTATCTTTGTCGCCATTCCTGCGATCGTTCTTCATGAATGCGCCCATGGCTGGATGGCTAATGTCCTGGGAGATCCGACGGCCAGGCAGTTAGGTCGTCTGACACTTAATCCGATCAAACATATTGATCTTGTGGGGACGATTGTTGTTCCCACTGTTTTATATTTGATTCACTTTATCGGGTGGACTCAGTCGCTTTTGTTGTTTGGATGGGCCAAGCCTGTGCCGGTTAATTTTTCCCGTTTGAATTCACCCAAGCGCGATATGATCATCGTGGCGTTGGCTGGCCCCGCGACCAACCTCTGTCTGGCTTTTCTTTTGGTTCAGTTGGCGAATTTGAGATTCCTGCCACATTTCATTGACCGGTATCTTGTGTGGGGGGTTGTGCTGAACTTGGGATTGGCGCTCTTTAATTTAATTCCTGTGCCGCCTTTGGATGGGTCACGGGTTGTGAGCGGGCTTTTGCCCAAGAGCGTTGAGAAAGCATATTCTTCTCTTGAGCCTTTTGGGATCATCATTGTTATTGTATTATTAAATATGAAGGCCTTTGATTTTCTGGATGGGGTTGTTTATGCCACCGCATATTTCTTGGGGTTGAGATAATCATGAAAGAGATCCGTGTTCATTTAAAAGAGAACTCCTATCCGATTGTCGTCGGAGATAGTATCCTGTCGCGTCTTCCTGTGTATCTTAAGAAGCTTGGGCTAGGGAAGGATGCGATTGTGATCACCAATCCGTTGATCAGGTCTCTTC
>JADGCU010000092.1 GCA_015228785.1 Candidatus Omnitrophota bacterium | reverse complement strand
ACTCAATAATTAAACAAATCAGGATCAGATCATGTTCTCAGCGCTGTTGAATTCATTTAGAAAAAAGCCTCGGACTAAGAATTTTCTCCTTATTTTATGGGAGGAAATGAATACAAATCTCGAGCGTTATTGTGTTATTGATCAGAGACAGTTCATTAATGTTGGTTTTGAAATCCAAGCGTGGGAGAATGTTGAGCGTTTATCAGGCCTGAAATTTCCTAAGACGATCCTGGATTATGCTAAAGCTCTTCAGGATTTTAATGCGACTTTAGAAGATATTCGTGCCTTTGAAAAGTATTATTCTTCGAGTCAGGTCACGATGACCCAAGAAAATGCCAGGATTCTACATGATAAGAAAGAAGCCCTAGATAATAAATTACCTGCTATTCAGTCGAAAATCGTGGCAGCCCAAAAGACGCTGCGAATGATCATGGATAAACGTTCTCATGCCTGAAGTCAGTCGCAACCGGTTTTCTGTTCGTTCCGCAGAGTCAGAGGCGCCAGTCCCGGATTTCTTCTCGGTCTCAGAATTCAACACTCTTGTTCATGATGTGATCGCAAGTGGTTTTCCGCGCGCGGTATGGGTGTGCGGAGAGGTTCAGGAATATGAACGCAATAAGGACAAGAAGCACGCTTTTTTTACACTTGTTGAAAAAGATCCTGAGACTCATGAGATCAAGGCCAAGATCGGGGCTGTGATCTGGGCGTTTACGCGTCCCAAGATCGAGGCGATTCTCAAGAGAGCGGAGAATGCCTTTGAGCTCAAAGATGATATTGAGGTCAAGTTCTTATGCAAGGTTGATTTTTATCCACCGCACGGGACGCTTCGGCTTGTGGTGGAAAGCATTGACCCGGTCCATACGCTCGGCAAGGTTGCTCAGGAACGTCAGAAATTAATCGCAGAGCTGACACAATCTGGTGTGCTTGAAAGGAATAAGGCGTTGGCTTTGCCTGATGTGCCGCTTATGATCGGGCTTATCACGGCCCCTGATTCGGCCGCGTATCATGATTTTTGCGATGAGCTTAAGAAAAGCGGCTATGCGTTTAAGGTTTTCTTTGTTCATGCCCTGATGCAGGGGAAGGGTTGCCCGGAGTCAGTGCTGACGGCTATGAAGAAGTTGCATAAATTGGAGAGGTTGGATGTGATTGTGATTACCCGAGGAGGAGGATCGATCGCAGAGCTTAGTTGTTTTGATTCAAAGATCATTGCTCAGGCGATCGGGGTATCTCGCTATCCTGTGGTGACGGGGATTGGTCATGAGATCAATACAACCGTGACGGATTTAGCCGCCCATTCTTTTTCAAAGACACCGACTGCGATTGCGCAGTTCTTGGCAGGTCGTGTGACCCTCTTTCTTGACAATATAGTTCAGAAATATATCGATGTTATCAGTGTAGCGAATGATGTAGTGCGAGAACGCCAGGAGAAAGTGCGTCACGCGGCGATGTCGCTTCAGGCAGGGACGACTCAACGGCTTAAAGATGAGCGTTCACGGCATATTCGTTGTGCTGAATTCTTTCGAAAAACGCCGCGACAGCATTTGGAGCGTTCTCGCAAAGAGGCGGCTGAGAAGGTTGATCTTTTAAAAAAGACAATTCGTTTGCGTATTGACAGAGGGGTTACTAAAATAGGACATTGTCAAAAGTTGATCGATATGGCATCACCTAAAAATATTCTGAAGCGTGGATTTTCTGTGACGCGTCTTAAGGGCGGGAAGATCTTAAAGGATGTCAAGGGAGTGAATTTGAAGGATATTCTTGTAACAGAGCTCGCGACAGGGGAGATTGAAAGCCTTGTCCAAAATGTCGAAAGGGAGGATCGCCGTGGCTGACATGAAATATTCCAAGGCCATGCAGAGGCTGGAAGAGATTATTAAACGGATCGAAAATGATGAGATCGATATTGATGAGCTTTCCGAGCAGGTCAAAGAGGCCGTGACCCTCGTACGTTTATGTAAGGATAAGATCGAAAAGGCTGATCTTGAGGTTAAGGAAGTCGTTGACGGGTTTGAGAAAGAACAGGAGAAATAATCGATATGCTCTGGTTTTATATTCTTATTTCAGTTATAGGGATTTCGATACTCGCGATCCAGTTGTATTGGCTCTGGATGGTCCGCAAAGCTCAAAAGGTGTATCTTAAGGAAATGCAGGCGCAGGCCCCGACGATGTTTGATGTCCGGGAAATGCTTCTTCATGGAGATAAGGATATGGCTGTGAAGCTTTATTGTGAAATATTCTCGATCGAAGATATTGAACGGGCCCGCAAGGATATTGAGGAATTGCAAAGAAGTATTAAGAGTTAGGCGATATGTTTCCATGAGGCTTTATGTCTGATTGTATTTTTTGTAAGAATTTGCCCAAGGTTATTGAGAATGAGCTGGCCTACGTGCTTTATGATATTAATCCTATCTCTAAAGGGCACACGCTTATTATTCCTAAAAGGCATTTTGAACAGATTTTTGAGGCAACTCCTGATGAATCATCAGCTATCAAGGATCTTATTGGTAAGATGAAGCAACGGCTTGATCAGGAACATGTTCCCGATGGGTATAATATTTGGATCAATAGTGGTAAAGCAGCTGGTCAGGTTGTTATGCATGCCCATGTGCATCTGATCCCCCGGTTCAAGGGGCAGGTCCTTCACATCAAAGATCATTTAAAGGGCAACATCGAATAAGGCCCAATCCTTCGGGTATAATTTTTATGACCCAAGCTTCTCTCTCTTCCTCTCGCTTTAGTATTGCTGACGCCGTTGGTTCCGCAATCGTCTTGTATGCGGATAATTTTAAATTATTCTTTCTTTCGTCATTAGCAGCAGCCATTGTGCCTATCGTTATGGGCATTCTCGATAATACGGGAAACGAACTTCTTCAGGGGTTGTGGTTTGTTTTTTTACCCTTTGCTTTTTGTTTTCAAGTTATCGTTCTTCTTGCCTTAATTCAAATGATTGCCAAGAGGTCCTTGAATGAAGATGTTGATGCCGGGATCTTGTTTCAGGATGCGCTTCTGATCTTTTGGAAGGGGGCAGGATCTATTTTGTTGTTCGGGTTGATCCTTGTAGTCGGTATTCTTCTTTTGGTTATTCCTTTCTTCTACTGGTCCACGATATTTTTCTTCTTTCTATATTTTATTTCGCTTGAAGAGGCGCGCATGGGAGATGCTTTCAAGTTGAGCGAACAACTTGTTTCTGGGCAATTTATTTTGGTTTTCCAGGCGCATATTGTTGTTGTACTAGCATTAGCTGCGATATTCTTGCCGATCATCATCGGGCTTTTCCTGATAGGCGTTGACGGGATGTTCCGTTCGATTATTTTTCATCTCCTTATAGCGTTAGTTGTCCCGTCTTTCTTGGGATTTTATTATTCTCTTTTTTGTTGGCTAAAGAAATCAAAGGCTCCTGCAGGAACGATCTCAGTTTACGATACCAAATAACTTCTTCTTGATCGAGCTGGGGTTATCAGTTTATTAAATCCTATGGAACATATAAAAGTTAGAAATATATATTATTACCCCTATGAGCTTCCGTTGGAGCGGCCTTTTGTTGTGAAAGGTGTTCCTTTACACAAGAGGGAGGGGGTGATCATTCAGGTTGTATCGGACAAAGGTCATGTGGGGTTTGGCGAAGCCGCCCCTCTTCCTGGCATGAGCGGGGAGGACTTGAGAAAAACAGTTCATCAGCTTGATCGAATGAAAGACGAGCTTTGTTTTCTCCAGCTTCCGCGGGAGCGAGAGGCTCTTCTTGATTTCTTAAGTACTCGATTCGCTGGGGATCTTGTGGTGCCTTCCGTCAGGTTTGGCATCGAGTCTGCTTTTCTTTCAATGGTTGCCAATGTCTCCAATATGTCTGTTGCGCAATTCTTGGGGCAGAAAAATCCTGTGACGGTTTCTTGTGCCGGACTCTTACAGGGAGGATATCAGGACGTACGTTCTCAGATGGCATCCTTAAGATCCCAAGGGTATAAGATTTTCGAGTTAAGGGCAGGAAGCCGTAACATTCCGCTTGATATTCAAAAGGTGGAGGGGCTTAAAGAATTGATGGGCCCTCGGGAGACGTTACGGATCAATGCAGACGGTCAATGGTCTTTTCAGGAGGCCATCATCTTTGCTCAGTCTATCGGGAAGAATCAGGTCGATTTCCTCGAGGAGCCGTGCGGTGATGTGGCGTTGTGGGAGGGCATCTATCGTAAGACCGATATGCCTTTAGCTATGGGGGAGAGTTTGGCGAAAATTCGAGTAGATGATTTGGAGTTTTCTCAGGCTGTGAGCGCTCTTGTTGTGAGACCCATGATACACGCAGGAGTTTCTGGTTTTATCAGGGCTCTTCGCATTGCTACGGGCATGGGGAAGCAGGTTGTTGTGGGTGGGGCTTTCGAATCTGGCGTGGGACAAAGTATGCTTGCGAATCTTGCAGTTTTGACAGGACAGGCTGCGGCGCTGGGATCTTCAACGTGGCTTAAGACAAATCTTTTGGAAAAGCCGTTGATAAGCTGGGGGGGCGTGATCTTTTTCGAAGACCTCGTATTCTCGCCAGGGATGTTTCTGAAGGACTTTAGAAACGGGTTAGAATTTGTTTGAGCAATGGGGTATCTCCGTTATTCAGGCTTCCTTATGAGTTCTCATTTAAATGCTCTTCGATGGAAAGGCCGTTCGATCTCGCGAGGCCTGCTTGATCAATATATTCATTCTACGTGCAGGCACTTAAAAGAATTTGGGATCAAAGAAGGGGCGGGAGTTGTTATCAGCGCGGCACTTTCGCCCGCTTATGTGGTTGTTCTTCTGTCGCTTTGGCGTCTTAACGTTGTGCCTTATTTGATCTATCCTTTTATTGA
>JADGCU010000034.1 GCA_015228785.1 Candidatus Omnitrophota bacterium | reverse complement strand
GTGAGTTCTGCGTTAGTCACTTGCGCTCGCGATGAAGGCCCCTATCTTTTGGAATGGGCGTGTTATCACCATCTTTTGGGCTTCGATCGAATTTATATTTATTCGCATGATAATAATGATGGCTCAGAAGAATTATTGTGGAAGATGCAAGAAGCCGGCTTGATCACCTATGTTGATATGACTGGACGGATACCCGCTAATGAAGGAGTCCAGCAGTTTGTTTTTGATTTGGCCTTTCACAGCATCAAGGAAGGCAATGAAGCGGATTGGATGTGCGTGATTGATCTGGATGAATTTATTGTCCTTAAGAAACACAGCAGTATTTATGGTTTTCTTAGCAGATATTCAGTGGATACGGATGGGATCGTACTCAATTGGCAGATGTTTAACGCGAACTCCCAGATTCTGCGGGCGGATGGGCTCGTTGTTGACAGGTTTATGAGTGTCGGGAGGACAAACCGTCGGGCTGTAAAAACTATTGCGAAGGTAAGATCTCTTACCGGGTGGGAAAATCCTCATATTCCTAAGTATAACAAGACAGAGCATCTCAAGGTCATTTATGCAGACGGGACGCTTCTTCGCGGGGAGCCTTCTGGTCTTCATGACTACTATACATCTGAAGAAGCTGTCCTTAATCATTATGTTACAAAGTCCTACGAAGAGTTTTTAGTTAAGATCGATAGATGTGGCGGGATGGTTCGATATGAGGATCGGTTTAATCCAAACAAAAAACGAGTTTATATTTTTCCTATGCAAAATTCTTGTTTAGGCAAGAAGCAATTGGATGAGGCGATACGGCATACGTTTGCTTATCGAAGGCTGAAATCTTATTTAAAGGAAGTGCTTAGTAAGCATGATTTGCAGGAAGCACAGGATAAGGTCTTAAGGCAGCATGAGGAATTATCACAACGATTGTTACGGCAAGTCCCTGATAAGGAGATTCAGGATATTAAGCAGATGTTGGCGCTATAAGTGAGTATTCCAAGGGATGGAATATTTTGCGGGGTGAATATATTTTCTGCATTCTTTCAGGATGTGTGGTATACTTCATCCAATATTAACTGATGGTTACTTTCCTTCCTAGCTTTCGATGGATTGTTCGTTCAGGTTTGGATCCCCTTTTCCACCCTTGCAACATCTTCTCGCTATTTAAGGTCAGATGACCATTACCCTGATTCCGCCTTTGGCGAAACAGGGTCAATCTGCCCCGAAAATTTATGTCGGCCTGGGGGCCTCCATAAGTTGTGGGCTTATTAAAGAAAGAGAGTTTTATGAGTGATTCAACATTAACGTTTTACGGCCTTGGCATTGCTCCGAAGGTTCTGGAGGTCCTGAACAAGATGAAGTTCACGACCCCGACACCGATCCAGCACAAGGCCATCCCTATCGCGAGCGAAGGGAAAGACGTCATGGGTGTGGCGCAGACCGGCACAGGGAAGACCCTGGCTTTTGCGATTCCCATGGTGCAGCGTTTAGCGCAGGGTACGACTTTAGGGCTTGTTCTTGTTCCGACCAGAGAACTGGCGGCGCAGGTTCAAGAGACGGTCGTTAAGGTGGCGCAGCCCTTTGGGCTTCATACGGTCCTTTTGATCGGTGGCGCATCTATGGATGAACAGATGAGGGGATTAAGGCGTGGTCCGAGGATCATTATTGCGACTCCTGGACGCCTTATTGATCATTTAGAGCGTCGTACGGTTGATCTCAGTCGTGTGTCTGTCCTTGTTCTGGATGAGGCGGATCGCATGCTTGATATGGGATTTGCGCCACAAATCGAGCAGGTCTTGCGTCGCGTTCCCAAAGATCGGCAGACGATGCTCTTTTCAGCGACCATGCCGCGTGAGATCATGACCATGGCAGCCCGTCATATGAAGCTTCCGGTCCATATTGAGGTGGCTCCTTCGGGTACAGCCGCAGAGCGTGTGATCCAGGAGCTCTTTATTATTCGACAGGATTCTAAGGTGTCCTTGCTCAAGAAGGTATTGGAGCAATATCGTGGTTCTGTGCTCCTTTTTTGCCGTACAAAGCATGGAGCGAGAAAGTTGACGCGGGACATTAAGATCATGGGGCATAACGCGGCCGAGATCCATTCGGATAAGACGCTGGCGCAGCGCCGGGCAGCCCTTGAGGGGTTCAAGGTTGGCCGGTATCGCGTTCTTGTGGCGACGGATATCGCTTCACGCGGGATTGACGTTAAGGGCATTGAGGTGGTTTTGAATTATGATCTTCCTGATGATGCCGAGAATTACGTTCATCGCATTGGCCGTACCGGTCGTGCGGGCATGGAAGGACGGGCTATTTCTTTTGCGACCCCGGATCAGTTTATGGAGATTCAGGCGATCCAGAAGCTTTTACGCACGGATATTCCCGTCATCAAGCATCCTGAAGTATCGACCGAGGAGTTTCTGTTGAGACCTAAGTCAGCATCGGAAGGATTTTCCAAGAAGGTTAATACGCGCAGCTTTTTTGCACGGCGTCCAGGTGCGGGCGGCGGGCGTTTTCGCAGGAGATAAGCAGAACAAGTCAAAGGGCATGCATAAGGGCTGCCGGCGAACTCTCTGGTTTAAAAGAGAGATTTGTTGGCAGCCCTTTTTCTCTTTAATAAGTCGGACTTCTGTGGTATTTTGTTTTCTCTAATCGAAGGAGGATGTATGCAGGATTCAGTCCAGACAACAGTTCAAAAGACAGCAGAACAGGTGGTCAGTATGCATGAAAAGGTAGTTCAATTTACGGATCAGTATCTGATCCCTTTTGCGTGGAAGCTTTTGGCGGCAGTGGCTATTTTTGTGATCGGAAAGTGGCTTGCCAGAGCGGTTTCTAATATCCTGGAAGGGGTCATGACACGCGCTAAGGTAAGCCCTGCGTTGATCTCGTTTGGGAAGACTATGGTTTATTATGCCTTGGTTGTGATGGTTGTGATAGCGGCTCTTAGCAAGTTGGGTATTGAGACGACATCATTTGTGGCTTTGATCGGTGCGGCTGGTTTGGCCATTGGCCTGGCACTTCAGGGCGCTTTATCAAATTTTGCGGCAGGCGTGATGATCCTGATCTTTGAGCCGTTTAATTTAGGGGATACCATTGAAGGCGGCGGAGTGCTTGGGACGGTCAAAGAGATCCAGATGTTCAATACGATCATGGTGACACCCGAAAACAGGACTGTGATTCTTCCAAATTCGAAGATCACAGGGGACAAGATTGTTGTTCATAAGAGGGCGTAAGGGTAATTAATAAGGGGGATGTATGAAAAAGATATTAGCGATCATTTTAGTTGGGGTATTGACATGCGCGGCAAGCATGGCGTTTGCGGAGGATGCGGCGTATGTGGCGAGCAAGGGTGGCGAGAAATATCATGTCGCGACATGTGCTGTTGTGAAGAAGATCGCGAAGGAGAATGTTGTTAGTTTTGCTAAGCCCGAAGAGGCTGTTAAGGAGGGGTATAAGCCGTGCAAGACCTGTAATCCTCCGCCATCTGCCGATGCGCTCGTAGCGAGTACGGGGGGTGGGAAATATCACAAGCAGGCTTGTTCTCATGTGGCTAAGATGGATGTCGCCAATAAAGTTTATTATGCTGATGTAGCTGCCGCCGAGAAAGATGGATATACGTCGTGCGGGGTGTGTTTTAAGAAGTAATAATAGTAAATAGGAGTGCGTCTCGCCATTATTTACACCGCCCGGGTTTGACCCGGGCGTTTTTATAAGATATGACAAAGAAATCAATTGAAACTGTTGTTTCTGTTGTAGTATTTTTCGCCGCCATGATAGGTGCGCCTGCGTATTTTGTGTTCACTACGGGGGGAGCAAAGATCCTTCTTCATCAGGCGTTTGACAGATATGTGAGTCGTGATCATGTCAGTTGGAGTGATTTTCAGGGAACTCTTTGGCGGGGGTTTACTGTTAAGGACCTTGAACTTCAGGATGTGCACGGGGTTGGCGATGGCGGGGTAATTCGCATTCAGGAATGTGCGGTCCGGATGAAGGCTTTGCGGTTGAAAGCGATCGAGGCGGATTTTCATAATGCCCGTCTTTTATCTCTTCATGATGAACCTGTTGTCGCAGAAGGACGCTTGCGCGATGGGCAGATCTCAGCGAATGTTTATGCCCTTACGTTTGATCTTCAGCGGATCAAAGATTTCTTTCCAGCGTTTCGGCATCTTTCAGCTGTGAGGGGAAGTTTAAAAGATATCGATTTGGTGGTGGAAGGAACTCGAGATGATATTCATATTCGGGGGCGTTCTGTTATCGAAAAATGGAGATATGCTACGTATCTTCTTCAGAATTGCGAGCTGAATCAAGATTTGCGGCTTGTCAGAACAGGGGGCCGCTGGCATGTTTACGGGAAGGTGACGATCGTCTCCGGTGATTTTTTGACGCCGCGCATTAAGATCAAATTAGGGCCGAGTCGTATTGAATTCTCTGGAGATCCTGAGCGGCCATCTTTTGACATTACCGGGCAGTCCAAGGTTTCTCGTACGAAGATTGATATTGTGGTCAGGGGCACGCGTGATAAGCCGGAGGTTATATTATCGTCTGATTCGGGTCTGCCACAGGAACAACTTTTACTCATGCTCACAACAGGCAAGCGATGGAACAGCATGAATAATACAATTTTTCAGAAGGGGATGACACCTGAAATTGCTACAGACTTTGTGGATTATTTTCTCTTTGGGGGATCTGGCAAAAGTTTGTCACAGTATCTAGGGTTGAGCAATCTTTCCGTTAGCTATGATCAAGAAAAGCGTGGCGTATCAGTCAGTAAGGATGTGACGGAGCGACTTGGCGTTGGGTATGGTGTTAAAATGGAAACTCCGCAGAATGAACCAGCTACGGTGAAACAACAGGTTACAGGGGAATATGACATTACGGATCGGGTTACGATTGGCATTCAAAAAGAGGTGGCTGCCTCGGCAGACCCGAAAGTTAATGGTGAGATTTCCGACAAACCCGTTGATGACCGGGTTTATATGAAATACAAAACAAAATTCTAAGAAGGTTTATCACGTTTTCCAGTGGCTTCGCTTATTCTTTTATGTTAATTTAATGTCCTTCCGTTCAAGAGGGTTTTACAAGGGAGACAAGGTATGGCTCAGAAAATAAAGAACAATGTGTATTTCGTCGGCAAGGTCGATTGGGAGCTTCGCACCTTTCATGGTGATGAACTTTCGACCCATCACGGCACAAATTATAATTCATATCTGATTAAAGAGCAAAAGACGGTCCTGATCGATACGGTTTGGGGGCCCTTTGCTGAGGAGTTTGTTCAAAACTTATCTCGAGAAGTTGATCTTAAGAAGATTGATGCCATTGTGATTTTACATGCTGAGGCTGATCATTCGGGGGCCTTGCCTTTGCTTTTAAAGAGCATTCCGCATGTTCCGGTTTATTGTACGCCCAATGGGGCTAAGGCCCTTAAGGGACATTATCATCAGGACATGAATCTGAAGATCGTTCGGACAGGGGATACGCTTGATCTCGGCAATGGTAAGAAGTTTGTTTTTCTTGAGGCACCTATGCTTCATTGGCCTGATACGATGTTTGCGTATATGCCTGGGGAGAATATTCTCTTTTCAAATGACGCTTTTGGACAACATCTGGCAACGGATAAAATTTGGGCGGATTTGATCGACCAGGCGGCGCTTTGGGATGAGGCGATTAAGTATTACGCAAATATCATTGCTCCGTGGAGCAAGCTTGTTGATTCTAAGCTCAAGGAGCTGAAAACTCTTAACTGGCCGATTGAGATGATTTGTACGGCCCATGGGGCGTGCTGGCGTAAGGATATTCATAAGATTATTGAGGCGTATGGGGCTTGGGCTAATGCGTATCAAGAAAATCGGATCTCGATTCTTTATGATTCGATTTGGGGGGGGACACGCATTATGGCGGATGCGATCGCGCAGGGAATTCGTGAGGCTGATTCCAATGTCGTTGTCGATGTGTTTAACACCGCCAAACATGACAAGAACGATGCGGCGACCGAGGTTTTTCGGTCCAAGGCTATTTTGGTTGGCTCGCCCTCGCACAATAAATGTATGCTCTCGTCCGTTGCCAAGATCGTCGAAGAATTGAAAGGTCTGGCCTTTCAGGGGAAAAAGGCCGCAGCCTTTGGTTGTTATGGTTGGTCTGGCGAGGCACAGAAACGTCTGACAGGTCTATTGGCAGAAGCAGGTTACGAGATCGTTGATGAGGGCATCACAAATCTTTGGGAGCCGGATGCAGAGGCTGTCCGCAAGTGTGTCGCCTATGGCAGGGCATTCGCCCAGAGGGTTGCATGAATCTTTCCTTGAAGAACAAGAAACCCGAAATCACGACGGATGACAGGAAGAAGCAGGCCGCAGCAAAAAGCTCGGTCTTGGCCGCTTTTGGTCTGGTCGCGATGAAGGCTGTTGTCGGCATTTTGACGGGAAGTTTAGGTATTTTGGCGGAGGCGCTTCATTCCGGTCTGGATTTGGTTGCTGCCCTTGTGACATGGTTTGCGGTTCGCATTTCCTCTAAGCCCGCAGATCGGGAGCATTTGTATGGGCATGGAAAATATGAGAATGTTTCAGCCCTTTTTGAGACTCTGCTTCTGTTGATCACCTGTATCTGGATCATTCATGCTGCGGTCATGCGTTTGACGGGAAAAGAAGTTCATATCATTGTGAATGCCTGGTCATTTCTTGTGATGGCCATCTCAATCATCGTTGACATTTCTCGTTCCCGAATGCTTTTTAAGGCAGCCAAGAAATATAATAGTCAAGCGCTGGAGGCAGATGCTCTTCATTTTTCAACGGATATTTGGAGCTCGGCGGTTGTTATTTTCGGGCTTTTGTGTGTTGCCGTGAGTGATTGGTTTCCGCATCTGGCGTTTTTACGCTATGCGGACGCGGTTGCGGCCATTCTCGTTGGGATTATCGTTATCGGGGTTAGCTGGAAGCTTGGTGTGAGGACCGTTCGAGTGCTTTTAGATTCAGCACCCGTAGGGCTTGAGGATCAGATTATTCGTGTGGCCGAGGCCGTGCCAGGGGTCCTTAATTGCCATCATGTGCGGCTACGCTCTTCTGGGGCGCAGATCTTTGTTGATATGCATGTTCTCATGGATGGCGGGAAGTCTTTGAGGGATGCCCATCGTCTGACAGAGGAGATCGAGAAAGCTATTCGGGGCATTTCTCCTGATGCTGATGTCACTGTTCATCCGGAGCCCAAGTAAATGACCGAACATATGCCTCCGCAGATCGCGGCGATGATCCAGAATTATGGTGATGTGGGCTTGGTTGTCGCCATGTTTCTTGAATCGAGTGTTATTCCGGTTCCGTCGGAAGTTGTTGTTGCGGGAGCCGGTGCGATCGGTATTCCGCTTTGGGATATTGTGTTGTGGGGATCGATCGGATCGACTTTTGGCGCTATGGTTGGATATGCCATTGGACGTTTTGCGGGATTGCCAGCGATCATCAGATTCGGGAAGTATATTTTAATTAAGCCCCATCATATTGAGAAGGCGCAGGCGTTTGCTCAGAAAAATGGTGTTTGGGGCGTTTTGGTCGGTCGCCTTCTTCCCATTATTCCCTTCAAGGTGTTTTCGATCGCCGCAGGATTGACTAAAATATCTTTTGTGCCGTTTGTGATCTGTACCATGATCGGCGTTGTGCCGCGACTTTATTTGCTTGGTCTTTTTGGTGCAGTGCTTGTGAAATACACGAAGCTTGCTGTTTTGGGATTATTGGTCGTTGGTATGGGTTGGTTTCTGTGGCGCTGGATCCAGGGACGTTTTAAGAAGGCGTAGGTTAAGATTTTCTTCCTGCCGTTTCATCATTTTCCAGAATAACGATCGCATGGGCAAGAGCGAGGGATACGTCGGAGAGGATATTCTCCAGGCCAATGCGTTCCACCAGGCCTGATTTGTGGAAAGTCTTAAAGACTTTATGGCTGACGCCCGCAATGATGATGTGGGTTCCGTCTCTTTTAGCTTCTTTGATCAGGCGTTCCATGGAGCTTACAGCAGAGGCATCAACTGCTGGAACCGCGCTCATTCGAAGAATTAAAATTTTGGGTAGTTTCTTGAAAGATAGGAGTGCTTCGCGGAATTTATCGACGGCGCCAAAAAAGAATGGGCCATTGATTTCGAAGATCTCAACACCTTCCGGAACGCCCGCATATTCGTGAGGGCGGCCATTTTGATCATTGTCATGGATAATATCGATATGTGTTGATTCTGCCATGCGGTGCATAAAAAGAAGAGCAGCCAATACAACGCCAACTTCGATCGCGACCGTCAGGTCAACGAGGACCGTAAGCCCGAAAGTTAATAGAAGAACAAGCACATCGCTTTGGGGACTACGCAGGAGCCGTTTAAAGTGTCGCCATTCGCTCATGTTGTAAGCAACGACGATAAGAATTCCGGCTAGACAGGGCATGGGGATGAGCCCTGCCCATTTTCCACAGAAGAGAAAAAGCATAAGGATTACAAAGGCATGGACGATCCCGGCGAAGGGTGTTCGTCCGCCATTTTTGATATTGGTAGCTGTTCGGGCGATAGCTCCGGTCGCCGGGATCCCGCTGAAGATGGGGGATACGATATTGGCAACACCTTGCGCCACGAGTTCCATATTGGAGCGATGTTTGGTGCCTAGCATGCCGTCGGCCACAACAGCGGACAGAAGTGATTCGATCCCGGCCAGAAGCGCGATTGTTATGGCAGGAGAGGCGAGCTGGATGATCATGTCAATAGTGATGTGTGGCAGATGCGGGGCGGGGAATCTGTTGGGCACTTCTCCGAATCGGCTTGCAATGGTCTCAACAGGTAGCTTAAGCCAGATGACAAGTCCGGTGGTCACAAGGATCGCGATCAGAGTTCCTGGCAGACGTTTATCAAAGCGCGGCCAGAGGCGAATGATAAGAATTGTGAGGAGTCCTAAGATGAGAGCATAAGGGCTAGTATTTGTATAATTCTGTCCGTATGTGATCCATTTAGCTGCAAAATGTGCTGGTGTGCTTATAAGATGGACACCAAAGAAGTCAGGAATCTGTGTTGTAAAGATGACAAGGGCAATGCCGCTTGTAAAGCCGACGGTAACAGGGTAGGGGATATATTTGATAACGTCCCCCATGCGCATGAATCCCATAATGACCAACAGGATGCCGGCCATGACGGTTGCGGCGGCCAGGCCATCGTAGCCGTATTTTTGTGAAATTCCAAATACGATAATAATGAAAGCGCCGGTGGGGCCGCCAATTTGGACGCGGCTTCCGGAGAGGAGCGAGATCAGGAGTCCTGCCACAAAGGCGGTGATCAGTCCTTGTTCTGGCTTGGCCCCGGAGGCGATGGCGATTGCGATCGACAAAGGGAGGGCCACAATGCCGACGATGAGTCCTGCGAGAAGGTCTTTTCCCAGAGAGGGAAGGGAGTAGCCTTCACGCAAGACGGAAATGATCTTGGGTTCAAAAGTGTGTTTATTCATTTTTTTAATCGCGTTCGGCGAGTCCTTTACGAGGGGCTTGCTACGGGATATTCCCGTGTAGCGCGTTGGTCGACCTTCAAGCCTGACACGCACCGTCGAATCGAAGATTTGAGGAGAAATTATATCACGGTTGTCAAGAAGCAGAAGGGGGAAAGATAAGAATTGATTTTTATGCGGCTACAGGGGATTCGGGGTTTTATTTGCAAGTATGGGTTTGCTCATTACATCGTTCACTTATGCAGCTCGCGTTTCTGTCGCAATCAGCGCCTGTTTCTCCGTTTGTGCATGTTGCATTGCGTCTATTACAAAACGAGCTTTCGCAGTCTCGTGGTTTCCAGCAGCCAGAGCCTACACTTCCATCTGTTTTACAGGCTTGTGCGTCATGATTACACCATCCGCTGTCACATTCTTCGTTGGTGCCACATTCGGAACCAATGCTTCCGCTTTCTTTGCAATATCCAACACAAGGTCCGCCGCAGTCTCCATCAGACTGCGTACACCATCCGCTTTTACAGTCTTCTCCTGACCTGCAAACATCGCCGTTTTCAATTTTGCCGCTTGGTCGACAGATTTTGGGGGTGCCTCCGCAGACTCGAGACTTGCAGTCGGAATCCTGAGAGCAGCGCGCATTGTTCCTTAGGCGAATATCCAGAGCTGCCCAAGCGAGAGACGTTTCTGCCAGAACAAGAAATCCTAAACCGATGATGAGGAGCCATTGATGGGGTTTCATAGCTAATTTAAAGATATTTTATTTATTCATCTTTTGCAAGGCATTGTGTGGAAATATTCTAAAAAGATAACTAAGTGATTATAAAGGGGTTTTACTAAGCAGGGGAAACATTCTTTGGTTTGACCATAGGCTTGCCTTTCTATTCGTATTTTTGTACAATATCGCCTTATGATTAAGACGATCCAGGATGTTATTATTATCGGCGCGGGCGCTTCAGGGCTGATGTGCGCGATCAAGCTTGGTGAAAAGGGGGTGAAGGCGCTTGTTCTGGAAGGGCAGGGGCGCCCAGCGCGTAAGTTGCTCATGACAGGTGGGGGCCGATGCAATATTACTAATGCTGTTGTCAAAGAGAATGATTACGGCACGCAGTGTCACAGGATTGTTCGGCACGTTTTGCGGACATTCTCGCCTAAAGATGTTGTTTTTTTCTTCGAGCATAGAGGCATTGATCTTGTTTTGGAAGAAGATGGAAAATATTTTACGGCTGATGGTCGAGCCAGTAAGGTTGTGGATGTGCTGGTTAACGTTGCAGAAGCAGTCGGCGCCAAGATCTTGTGTGGACATCGTGTAGAAAGCGTGAGTTTCTTCGATGGGTGTTTTATCTTGAAAGCCGCTGGGCAGGAGTTTCGGGCTAGAAATATTGTTGTGACGACGGGGGGCCTTTCCTATCCGGAGACAGGATCGAATGGCGCGGGTTTTGCGATTGCCAAGGGATTCGGGCATAAGATTATCACGACTATCCCGGCACTCGTTCCGCTTTTGACAGACGATAAGACGTACAGCACGCTTTCGGGTCTTACTCTTTCTGCGGGGCTCTCTCTTTGGTCAAGCGGGAGGAAGATGAGCGTTTATGAGGGGAGTTTTTTGTTTACTCATGTTGGTTTTAGTGGGCCTGTGGTTATGGATATGAGCCGTGATTTTCAGAAAGCTCCTGCGGATAAGCGGCTTGCTGCAGATTTCGCGCCTGTGATTCCAGAGGGGGAGATTGAGGCCCGTCTTATGGATCATACATCCCGTTTAGGGGTAATCGCACGGTTGGGAGAAATGATCCCCAAGCGACTTGCCGGGTTTCTGGCATTAAGGGCTAAGGTTGATACGGAGGGGCCAGCTAATCTTCTTAAACGTGGGGAGCGCCAATATCTCTTGAGTCTGATCAAGGAGCATCCTTTGCCTATATCAGGAACGGCAGGGTTTCATAAAGCTGAGGCTACCTCAGGGGGAGTGGATCTTAACGAATTACAGGGAGCATCGCTGGAATCTAAGCTTCAGCCCGGACTCTTTTTTGCGGGAGAGGTCTTGGATGTGGATGGTCGTGTGGGTGGATTTAATTTACAATGGGCCTGGGCATCGGGTGTTGCTGCTGCTCAGGGCATTTTAAGGAGGAACAAATGGTAACCATCGGTTTATTGACGCTTTCTAATGTTTTCATGACCTTTGCGTGGTACGGTCATTTGAGGTTCAAGGATTCCCCTTTGTGGATTGTGATCTTGGTCAGCTGGGGGATTGCTTTCTTTGAATATTGTCTCATGGTTCCGGCCAACCGTTGGGGCAACGGTCAGTTCTCTGTGGGACAGCTTAAGATCATTCAAGAAGTGATCACTCTGGTTGTTTTTTGCGGATTTTCAGTTTGGTATTTGAAGGAAGGCCTGAAATGGAACTATTTGGTTGGCTTTGCCTTTATGGTGGTAGCCGTGTTCTTTATATTTAAGAAATGGTGACTTGGATCGTGTGCCCCTATAATTGACAAAGAGCAGTGCCTATGATACAGTGTCCGCATATTTAATGGGGATTTTCTACAGAGGAATCCGTCTGGGAGTTCATCTCGTTAGGAGCGATATTAAAAGATTATGAATATTAAAATTGTTTCTTTGTTCTTATCTTTTGGTTTTATTTTTTGCCTTTTTTCTGCCCCATCTCATGCGTTTTGGATTTGGACCCCGGAAACAGGAAAGTGGGTCAATCCTAAATATGATGTGAAGCCTACCCCTCAGGAACAGTTGGATTTTGCGGATAGTTTCTTTCAGGTCGGGAAGAATGCAGAGGCTATGCGCGAATACAAGAAACTTTTAAAGGCTTACCCTAAGGCCCGCGAGGCAGCCCAAGCTCAGTTTAACATCGGCCGCGTTTGGGAAGAGATGAAGAACTATTATCAGGCTGTTGAGGCATATCAAAAGGTGGTTGAACGCTATCCTTTTAGTGATCTGGGTCCTAAGGTGACGGAACGGCAGTATATCATTGCCAATCTTTTTCTTGATGGCAAGGCCAAGGACAGTCATTTTGCGAGTTCTCTTTTAGGGACAGAATATAATGTCGTTGAGATCTTTCGTAAAGTCATTAAGAACGATCCTTATGGGCCTTATGCTCCCGCATCCCAGTATAAGATCGGTCTTTTTTATCTTGAAAAACGCGAATATCAGTCAGCTCGCGATGAGTTTGAAAAGACAGTTAATGATTATCCGGACTCCAAGTGGGCGGAGTCAGCGCGCTATCAGATCGCAGTCGCGGATGCCAAGCGCTCTGTTGGTGCTCAATATGATCAGAAAACGACGAGCATAGCGCTCGAGGGGTTCAAGGACTTTGTCGCGACAAATCCGGAATCCGAACTGTCTCAGGCAGCGAAGGGCGAGATCGGGCGTCTTCGTTTGAAGGAAGCGCAGAATGCCTATGTGGTCGCAGATTATTACGGTAAGGCGAAGCAGTGGAAATCTGCGAAGATTTATTTTCAGGATGTGATCGATAAGTATGGCGATACGCCTTGGGCAGCCAAGGCCGAGGCCAAGATCAGGTCGATCGATAGCGGGAGTTTTAAGCATGATTAAGTTTGGGCTTTTGTTTATTTTGGGGTGCGTGTTCTTTATTACAGGGTGTGGCTATACAACGGGGTCTGTGATTTCTAGCCAGTACCAGACGGTCTATGTGGCTCCTTTTGAGAATAAGACTGATTATGTGAATGCTGAGGCACGCAAGCTCTATATTCCCGGTCTTGAGACGAGAGTTCGCTCGACAATTATTGATAGGTATCTTTTTGATGGGAATCTTCGGATTGGTGAAGAAACAGTTGCTGATCTTGTTCTTCAGGGGAAGCTTTTGAGTTACGATCGTGAGGATTTGGCGCTGACCAATAATCAGGATGTTTCGGAATATCGTATTCGTATTACTGTAGAATTGACAATGACTGATCCGATAGACAAGCGGATCCTCTGGCAGGAGCCTTCTTTTTCCGGGGAAGCGACATATTTGACGACTGGGGGATCAGAGAGCGCAGCGCTTGATGCGGCGCTCAAGGATCTTGCGATGCGCGTTGTTGCGCGTACGGTCGAAGACTGGTAATCTCCCGGGTGCCCTCCATGCACTATCTTTTACTTGGCGTTGATACGGCGCTTAAAGATTCACAGCTCGCCAAAATTAAGCAGGGCGCTTTTAAAGACACGGATGCGCGCGCGCTTGATCAGGAAACTCTTGATGGCCATAAGCTCTCTTCCGAAAAACTTAAGATAGCTCTTTTATCCCTACCCGCGTTGGCCTCTCAACGTCTTATTCGTATTTCTCGGTCTGAGAAACTTAGTAAGGAGAACTTGGCTATTCTTGAGGCCTTCTTGAGTTCAGATCAGGATCATGCGATTGTCGTTTTGGACGCGGCTCAATGGGGAAAGAGTGAGGCGCATAAGAATATCCTTTCCTGCGTTCAGGTGATTGGCAGGGAAGAGGAAAAAGGCGCGAATGTGTTTGATGTGATGGATTGTGTTGTTTCTGCGCGTTTGCCTATGGCGCTTAAGACGCTTAATGAATTGTTTGATCAGGAAGAAGCACCCGAGGTGATTTTGGGTGGGATGATCTGGGCCTGGTCTAATAAGGCTAAGGGGCGAGTACCTTCTTTAGTTTACAAAAAAGGCCTCCTGGTTCTCCAGGAGGCCGATATGTGTTTGAAGCGCAGTAAATTTCCCGATAGGGGATATGCGCTTGAAGTCGCTGTTGTTAAGCTTTCTTCACTACTAAAAGCTTAGCGAATTTGGCTTTGCGGCGTGAAGCAGTGTTCTTGGGGAAAATATTACGCTTGGCAGCCTTGTCGATCTTCTTATAAACGACGGCGAGCATCTTTTGAGCTTCTGCAGGATTTGAGGTCGCGGCAGCAGTAAACGCCTTCAGGGTTTTCCTAAGGTCGCTCTTGATGTCCAAATTGCGCATCTGGCGGATACGGTTCTTTTTGAGATCTTTAACGGAAGTCTTGCGTTGAGGCACTTTAATTCTCCTTTTTTAATTTTGAGGACGTAATATAGCAGGCGACCAAAACAATGTCAATCGATAAGATGAGCCCTACACAGACCAATCAAAAGATTCTGCAATCGACCTCTGTTATGTCTCTGGGGACCATGTTGAGCCGGATCCTGGGTTTTGTCAGAGACATAATTTTCGCTAAGTTCTTTGGAACAGCGCTGGGGGCGGATGCGTTTGTCGTGGCCTTTCGGATCCCTAATCTTTTTCGGGACATCATTGGAGAAGGGGCGGCTAATTCATCTTTCGTTCCGGTTATGACGGAATATAAGGAGAACCGCCCAGAAGAACTCAAGGAATTTCTGAATGCTGTTTTTCTTTGGGCCGTGCGAGTTCTTGTCGTCATTACGATTATCGGCGTTTTATGCGCGCCGCTGATTATTCGTGCGATTGCTCCAGGCCTTGCCTCTGCTCCAGAAAGATTGGAACTTGCGGCCAATTTGACGCGGATCATGTTTCCGTATTTGATCTTTATCGGGCTGACTGCATTATTCTCAGCGATCCAGTTTACCTTTGGTTCTTTTACCATGCCGGCGTTGGGCCCCTGTTTATTGAATATTGCCTTGATCGTATCGACCTTGATGGCTGTTTGGTGGATGAAGCAGCCGGTGTATGGGCTTGCGATCGGTGTGGTTGTGGGTGGCCTTCTTCAATTGTGGTTTCAGTGGCGACCGCTTAAGAAACATGGTGTTGTTTTCCGTTGGCCGAGAACGATCAATCATGAAGGCGTCAAGCGTGTGGGCAAGTTGCTTATGCCGCGGATTTTAGGGACAGCGGTTTATCAGCTGAATATTTTTATTGATACGATTTGCGCGTCTTTATCGTCTATTGTGGGCCCGGGGGCGATTTCAGCGATTTATTATGCGAATCGTTTGGTATTTCTCCCATTGGGAGTTTTTGGGGTGGCCTTGGCCGTGGCCTCATTACCAGTCTTTTCGCGTTATGCCCTTGTGGACAATAAGGAGGAGTTTAAAAAGACCCTTGTTTTTTCTCTGCAGAACATTATTTTTGTCATGTTGCCCATGACCGTCTTTTTTTGTCTTTTAGCGAGGCCGATTATTCGGGTGATCTTTCAGCGTGGCGCTTTTGATGTCTATTCAACGATCATCACATCCGACGCGTTGTTCTTTTTTAGTTTAGGGTTGATAGGTTACGGGGGAGTGAAGATTCTGGTTACAGCGTTTCATGCTCTTCAGGATACGAAGACCCCGGTTAAGGTCGCCGTGATGGCCCTTGTTGTCAATGCGGCGTTGAATGGGATCTTGATGTTTCCCATGAAGCTTTCGGGGATCGCATTGGCGAGCAGCATTTCAGCTTTTGTGAATATTACTGTGCTCGCGGTTCTTCTGGAGAAACGTCTCGGGATATTTTTACCGTCATTGCGGGGATTTCTTCTTAAGATCATTGTCCCTGCCCTGGGACAGGGACTTGTGGTGTGGGCGTTTTGGCGCTGGCTTTTTCCTGTTCCAGAGATCCTGAGGCTTGTGATCGTGTTTGTGCTGGGCAGCACGGTTTATTGGTTTATCGCTCATCTTTGTAAATTTGAACAGCCTAAGGCTATTATAGAATCCTTGTTCGCTAAGTGCATGAAATAGAGATTAGCATCAGGCCCATCGTCATGAAGCATTTCCTCAGAAATAAGATTCAGACGTTACCGATAGCCAGTGGTGTTTATCTGATGAAAGATGCCAAGGGTGGAATTATCTATATTGGCAAGGCTGTGTCGATCCGTAAGCGTGTGCAGTCCTATTTTCGCGGCAAGACCTATAACATCAAGACGGATCTTTTGGTTTCCCATATTGCGGATATTGATTTTGTTGAGACCCAGAGTGAGGCTGAGGCCTTGATCCTCGAGGCGGCGCTCGTTAAAAAACATCTTCCCAAATATAACATTGAGCTTAAGGATGGGAAATCGTATCCGTATATTCAAATCACGGGTGATCTGTATCCTTTGCTTTCTGTTGTGCGGCTTTCGAAGCCTGATCAGAAAAAGTCTGGCATTCGATATTTTGGTCCCTATGTTGATGCGGCGCTGATCCGTGAGGCGCTGACGCTTATTCGTAAGATATTTCCGTTTCGCAGTTGCGACCCTTTGGCGGACAAGATCTGTCTTTATCATAATATTGGTCTTTGCGATGCGCCGTGCGTAAAGAAGGTTTTGCCGGAAGAGTATCATAGAATGATGGCGAATATTGTCCGTATTCTTGAGGGCGAGAAGGATGAACTGTATAAAGATCTGAAGGATGAAATGGAGCGGTTGTCTCATGTGAAAGATTTTGAGAAGGCCGCGAAAGTTCGTGATCAGCTTCGAGCGATTGGCGCATTGTATTCGTCTTCCCCGAATGTGAATTATTTCAAGGAGACCGAACAGCTCGAGCGTGCCCTTGGTCTGTCGCATCGTCCGGAGCGGATCGAGTGTATTGATATCTCGACCATCATGGGAAATCAGTCTGTTGGTTCGTTGGTATCTTTTTTAAATGGTAAGCCGGACAAGGCTAACTATCGGCGATTTCGGATCAAGGACGTGAAGGGGATGGATGATTTCAAGATGGTGGCTGAGGTCGTTCGTCGACGTTACGGACGCCTCAAGCGAGAGGGGCTTGCTTATCCGGACTTGATTGTGATCGATGGCGGTAAAGGCCAGTTGGCGGCGGCTGTAGAGGAACTTGGCCGGCTTGATGTGGATGTTCCTGTAATCTCGCTGGCGAAACGCGAGGAAGAGGTTTTTATGCCTGGTAAGCGTAAGCCGATTATTTTACAAAAGGATTCGTTGGCATTAAAACTGTTGCAGCGCGTTCGTGATGAGGCCCATCGCTTTGCGGTTTCGTATCATCGGTTGTTAAGAGGGAAAAGGGTATTCAAAGGATGAAGATTTTTATATTTATCGCATTATTGTTTTGTGCCGGGTGTGTTAGTTTTAGCCGGGAAGAACAAAGTGTTATGTTGGGGCAGAATAATGGTCGCTACACGGTCGAGAGAAAGGGCGTTTCGGTTATTGCAATGCCAGAAAGAGGCGCCCCGTTAAAGGGGCAGTTTCGATTTGAACTTTATTTGACTCCCCATGCCCCTGGGATTTCGTTGGCTCCTCAATTTATTGAATTACATATTAATGGAAGAGTTTTTTTATTAAAGGAAGTCTTTTTGAGCGATCTTACCAAGGCTCAGAGAGAAGGCGACGGGTTGAAGCGGCTCGAGTTGAATCAGGAGATCATTCTGGATAATTTAGAAAAAACGACTTCTTTTGTTTTGGGTTTTAACACCTCCTCGCCACCTCCAGGAAAATTGTTCAGCCTGGATCTGACGCGAGCCTTACAAAATGGTCCAGAGATCAAGTTTAAAAAGATAAGTCGTATGCGATTTAGTTTGATCTTTAAAGATTAAAGAGGGGAAGGCGTTTTTGGGGGTTGCTTTTTTGCGTTCTTCATTTATGATTTAATGGATTTCAATGTTGCGGGGAATTTAGAGTAAAAATTGATCAACAACAAAAGGAGATGACATGCCAGTTAAAGCGAGCGCAAGACACATTTTGGTTCCTACAGAGCAAGAATGTTTGAAGTTAAAGAAGGACATTGAAGGCGGTCAGGCCTTTGCTGATATTGCCAAGAAGCATTCCAAGTGCCCATCGGGGAGAGAAGGTGGCGCGCTGGGTGAGTTTACGCCTGGGCAGATGGTTCCGGAGTTTGATCGTGTTGTGTTCAATGAGGCGGTTGGCAAGGTCCATGGCCCGGTGAAGACGCAGTTTGGATATCATTTGGTTGAGATCACAAGTCGTGCGTAGTACTAAAGGGGACACGTACCTCTGGTACGTGTCCCCATTGTCACATTACCACATATGAAAGCAGAAAAAACTCTTACATCCTTCGAGTGGTCTGTTCTTAAGGCGACGCTTGAAATTCCTTTTGCCGAGACACGGACGTACTCTTGGGTTGCTAAGCGCATCGGTAGGCCAAAGGCTGTGCGCGCGGTCGGTCAGGCGCTTCGTAAGAATCCCTATCCTCTTATTATTCCTTGCCATCGCGTAATCAAGTCAGACGGAGTTTTGGGTAAATACACGGGCAAGGACGATGGACGCAAACGCGAACTTATTCTTCTTGAGAGATTTATTTCGGAAGCCCATCACCAAAAGAGCGCATAACCCTATATTTGTCTTAGCTTTGTATTCCTGAGAATGATATTTGAGAAAGCGTTTTCCTGAAAATGGAAGCGGTGTCTTTTTTAGTCATTTTTCTGGGGTATACTCTCATCTGGTGGGGAAATCTTATGGCGCGAAAAATCATTGCGATTGTTCTTGTGACGTCTTTGTGTGTCCAGCCTGTTCTCGTTCCTTTGGCGTTTGCTCAAAGAGATTCGGGGACGGTTTCTATTTCTGATTTGAGTCATCTTTTGGGGCCAGAGCCGGTTTTAGCACCCCTTCCGTTTCGACAAGGACAGAGATTGGCCAATCTTGGCGATGTCATTGCTCAAAAGTCTTTTACGCAGGAAGACGAGATGAGTATCATGTCTTCCCAAATTGCGCAGGGGATTTTGGCGCTTACGAATTCTAAGACCGGGATAGCGCCTAGTCATGTGGGGCAGGCCAGTATGCAAAAAATCGCCTTTCTTTATGATAAGGCTGTGGATGCGTTGGTCCTCAAGGCCGCGGGGAGGAACGTTGAGGCGCGGGCTGTACTTGATTTCTTCAGTCAAAAGTTACAGGTGCCGATCGCAGAGGTCCGGCGATACGCAGATGCCAATGGCGTTTATGGCATGCTTAAGCTTGTTCCATCGGTAGATGATCCCAGGGCGGTGGGTTTTGTAAATGCTTTTGATATCACGTCATCTGCCCAGGAAGGGGAGGCAACTCTTGAATACTGGACAACGCCGGGGCCACTTGCCTTTGTGATCATGGCTTTTCTTTATGTGGATCGTGAGAAGTATCGGGAAGATGCGATCAAGCTGGGGGAGACCCTTTTGGTCATGCAGCGGGAAAATGGCGGGATCAGCGACGGGGATCGTGGACCGGCCAATGTGCACACCGAACCGCATATGGATACGTTCTCTGCTTTTCTTCAATTGTATGTTGTGACGGGTGATCAGAAATGGAAGGATGCGGCGGAGAGGGCGTGGGGATGGTTTGAGAAGAATGTTTATCAGCCGCAAAGTGATACGATTTATCAGGGTATTCGAGGGGTGACTCCCAGTGAAATCTTTGCGACGGATACGTATTCCTGGACGATGGCAGGTCCCGCAGGCGATCGTTTGCCGCTGAAGGTTCTGGAGGGGCTGACTGACCGGATGTTGCGTCAGGGGATTTCTCGGGTGACCGTTGATCTTCCCGATGGGAATACAAAAACATTGACGCTCATTGATTTTGCGGACGTAAAAGATCCCCGGATCACGACGGATCGGGGGGGCTTTCATCCCATGGGATCAGTGGAATGGATCGGAGGCGTGATCCTGGCTTTACAAAAGAACGCAGTGAGATTTTGGCAGGCTGGGGATGCGGAAAATCGGCAGAAGGCTAAATTTTACAAGGCGCTCGCTGAATCGTTTACGGCTGAGGCGATCAAATCATTCTATAAAATTAACGGGATCAAAGGCGTGTTGGCTTTTTACGCTACGGGTCAGTGGATATCCACAGGCCATGGCTGGAACACGCCGTATTTTTATGTCAAAGATAAAGAAGGAAATGCGGTGATCACAGGGGGAAGCACGATTGGCGCCTGGACAATTCTTCCCATGAAGCGCCAGAATCCTTTCCAGCTTGATGATCGTTACGGGGATGTTTATGATGTGATTGGCCTTGAGGCCAGCGATCAAGAGGGGGCAAAAGATTATATTAACGGGATTGTTCGTGAAAAGTCTTTTGTCGAGGCGGTCCCGACAGAGATTGTGGATGGTGCCGGAGATTCTCCGGAAATGTGGCGCTATAATCAACAGATGTTTTTGGCTTTTGCGGCCGGGAATTATTATGCGGCCGTTATGTGGGCGGAGAAGTCGGTGAAGGATCCAGCCTGGGCCGCTGCGGCCCGGGAGCAGAATCTTCGTAAGGAGCGTGAAGTGGGTGGGCTTGTGGATTATCCCTGGGGCACGGCTCCGGAAACTGTTAAGGATACTCAGCGCGCGATTGCTCGCTACAGTCTTTTGAATGAAATGGGGGCAGCGGTATGGGGTTTGGCTGTGTCGCATTATCGTCTTGGTAATGAAATGGAAGCCAAGGCCTGGATCCGCTCTCTCATCGAAAGTTTTCCGCTTCATCAGATTTATGCTCCCAATGGTCCTGGTTATTGGAATGCCCTTGTCTCTTGGGAGACCAATCCAGGGGGCACAGCGTTGGATGATGAGATGGGGCGGCTTTATCAGGATGTCCTCAAAGAGATGGGCCGTACCTCAGCCCTGCCTATTATTGTTCCGGTGAAGAAATAGGCATCCTTTCTTTCTACTCCCAAAGAAAAATGGTCGACAGATAGAAGATGAAGAAGTAATATATTCAAACTTTTAATTAAGATTATTAGTAATTCTTATAAAGGAGCATCATGGAAATTGGTATTGTGGGCTTGCCTAATGTTGGTAAGTCGACGTTATTTAATGCGTTGACGGGTGCTGCTGCGGCTGCATCGAATTTTCCTTTTACAACGATCGATCCGAATGTGGGAGTTGTGCCGTTGCCGGATGAACGCTTATCGCGCCTTTCGGATGAGTGGAACTCGGCC
>JADGCU010000033.1:14559-21636 GCA_015228785.1 Candidatus Omnitrophota bacterium | reverse complement strand
GGGCATCAATCCAAAAAACTTCAAACGTGGCTGAAATCCCGCCTTCTTTTCCATAATGTGCCTGATAATGTCTTTGTGCTTCTCTCAACCCCTCACGCCCCAAGAAAACATGGCTCCCAAGACTATTGACTCCGACACTCTTGATCCACATCATCAACGACCACAGATCAGAAAAAACCACCTGTCGCTGCTCCGACAGAACTGTCCAATCCCGAAAGCCAACCGCTTCCATTCCTTGACGAATATCATCATAAGAAGACAACGTCCTCATGCGCGCCAACTCGGTTCTCAAGCGAGAAGACGAGGCCCCCAGGCTTTCAAAGAGTTCCCGAAGCGTTTCGCGACCAAAAAGCGCGACATGAAATTTCCCGCCCTTCTTTAAAACACGATGCGCCTCAACAAAAGCCTGCCCAGGGTTCCTGGCCCACTGATAAGCGGATGAAGAAACGATCAGATCAAATGTCCCCGGCTTAAATGGTAACGCCTCCCCATTGGCTTGAAGGATCCGGCCCTTTTGCCCCAACGCCTTAGCGCGCCTCACCATGCCCCAGACCAAATCCACCCCCACATTCAAACCGTCACGATTCTCCTGCGACAACTCTCCCAACAGAACGCCCGTGCCACACCCCACATCCAGAACCTGACTGCCTTTGCGTATGTTGACCTTTTTAACAAGTTCACGACGGATATCATTCTGAATAAAGGCCAACCGATCATACCGCTTAGCGGCATCCGAAAAGCGCTTCGCAACTAATTTGACCCCCTCAGCAGAAATCATAATCCAGTAAACTCCGCCAACACTCGATTAAAATCATCAGGCCTAGTTAAAAAAAGGCCATGTCCAGCTCCCATTAAAATATCAGCTTTCGCCTGAGGAACTTCCCGACACAAAGCATTGATCGCCACAGGCGGACAAATATAATCCCCATCACCCGATACAACATGAAGAGGAATATCCACTCGCCGTAAAATAGGACGCAGATCTGCTGTCTCCAAAATATCCAAAAAGGCCTTCAGCGCCTCACGATCGGGCAAGGGAGCGATCTTCCGTAACTCCTTAACGCGCGCATACTGAGCGCTCAAGCGTTCGTCAGCTGTCGAGAACGAACGGACGAACATATCCAGAACCTTGCCAACATCTCCATCAAACTGACTCTTAAGTCTACGAATACCCTTCACATCAAGTCCAGCCGGAAAATCTTCTGCCCTCGTAAAGCGTGGCAAGGAGCCCACAAGACACAACGACTTCATGCGCCCTGGCGAGCGCTCCCAAAACTTCAGTGCCACCAATCCCCCGAAAGAACTTGCGACCACGTGCGCCTGACGAACACTCAAGCCCTCCAAAATCTCACGAGCTTGATCCGCCATCGCATCAAGTCCTTCGCCCCTCCAAGGCGTACGACCATGCCCAGGGAGATCGACCGTGATCACCCGCACCCGTGACTTAAAATGATCAACCTGCCATCGCCACAAACCGCCAAAGCCGCCAAAGCCATGGATAAAAATGATCGTATTGTCACCAGCCCCATGGACATCGTAATGCATACCTATACCCCAACTTGATCCCGAACACGCTTTAAAGCAGCAATACAGCACACCAGATCATCTCCAGTATGCGCGGCGCTAACAGTTATGCGCAGGCGCGACTTTCCATCAGGAACCGCAGGCGGACGAATAGCTGAGATAAAGATCCCCTCATCAAAAAGCAACCGTGAAAATTTAACCGCCTTGTCGCTATCACCCACCATAACCGGAATAATGGGAGTTGAACTATGTAATGTTTCAAATCCCAGCGCCTTCAACTGCTCCCGAAGAAGACTGGCATAGTGTAAAACTCTCGCGCGCCGTTCGGGCTCGCTGTGAATAATCCGAATCGCCTCACGACTTGCGGCCGCAACCGCCGCAGGCATGGCTGTTGTAAACATAAAACTCCGGGCAGAATTCTTAAGATATTCGATCAATTCCGTCGACCCCGCGACATAGGCCCCAAAACTTCCGGCTGCCTTGGACAGTGTCCCCATCTGAACATGAACCTTATCTCCCAATCCAAGTTCCTCGACCAAACCCGCACCCGATGGGCCCAGCACACCAAAAGCGTGCGCCTCATCCACCATAAGCCACGCATCATACTGCTCTGCCAAAGCCGCGATCTCACGCAAAAGCGCCCGGTCACCATCCATGCTGAAGATCGTATCTGTCACAATAACCCTGCGCCGAAATCCAGTCGCCTTTTTTAAAGCTTCCTCCAGAAAAACAATATCATGATGAGGATAACGAACATGCTCGGCACGACTAAGAACGATCCCATCTGTAATCGAAGCGTGATTGAGCTTATCTGAAAAGACCACATCTTCCCGCCCGCATAACGCAGAAATGATCCCCACATTGGCCATGTAGCCGGATGAAAAAAGAAGTGCTGACTCCGTCTTCTTGAAAACTGACAGCTCTTGCTCCAGAAATTCATGCTCTGCCTGATTCCCGCAAACCAGACGCGACGCCCCGGCCCCGAAACCAAAGGAGCCCATAGCCCGCTCAGCTGCCTCAATCAACCGCTGATCCGACGCAAGACCTAAATAATCATTAGAACAAAAATTCAAGACCCTTTTACCATCGACCACAATCTCCCGGCCCTGCGATGAGGAAACAGTCCGAAGCGTCCTGTAAAGACCCTTATCGCGTATCCTATCAAGCTCAGCGCGAAGGACATCGTTCATAACAAAATATCTCCGGAAATTTTCTTGATGATCTTTCCTGAAGCCAGCTTCACAAGAAGGCCGCCATCAGAATCCAGATCAACAGCAACGCCCTCCATCATACCGCCTTTTTCCTGAAACCTGACCTTCCGGCCGATCGTCGCGGACCGCTCTCTCCACGCCACAAATGTCGCTCCAAATCCATTCTTTTGTACGTCTATATATCTTGATTCAATAGCACGCAGAACTTCCTGTAACAAGATCACGCGCGAGACAGAATGTCCCAAAACCTGTTTTAAAGAAACCGCCTCAGGAACAAGCTGACGGGGCGTGCTATTGACATTAAGGCCGATACCAATGATAACAAACTCGATCCGGTCTGTTTCAGCCCGCATTTCAGTCAGGATCCCGCAGAGCTTCTTATCCTTGACCAATAGATCATTCGGCCACTTGATCAACGGACGAACAGAAGAAACCCTCTCCACCGCCTCACTCACGGCAACAGCTGTTAACAATGTCAACGGCGCAACTCCAGCCGGAGCTCCGCCAGGACGAAGAATGATAGAACAGTAGATCCCTTTACTTTTGGGGGAAGACCAAGAACGGCCTAACCTGCCACGCCCCTTAGTCTGTGTTTCTGCCACAACGATTGTTCCTTCAGAGGCACCCTCCATCGCCAGGCGAAAGGCCTCATTCATGGTCGATGCGATGCTGTCAAAATGAACACACGCACGACCAAGGATCTTTGTCCTAAGACCAAACTGAATCTCCGAGGGCGTTAACAGATCCGGACAACTAACCAGACGATACCCATGGCGCGAAGCCGCCTGGATATCATACCCTTGCGCGCGCAGCTCCCCGATACACTTCCAAACCGCAGTCCGGCTAACGCCCAAAGACAAGCTCAGCTCCTCACCAGAAAGAACGCTCGTCGCTCCTTTAAGCAAATCAATAATACGTTCACGCATAGGATGGCTATCTTACCGGCGGAGATATTGATTGTCAACCAGATTTGATGCCAAGGTTGACAATAAAAGCCTTCCAGCATCCTTGCTTTCACACGCCTCTTTTAGTTGATTGACAAATAAAAACTCGAATGCTATATTGCTGCCCGAATTCATCCCGTTCTGTTTTATCTGGATCGGTCGTTCTATTTGATATTTTGGGGCTGTAGCTCAGTTTGGGAGAGCGCGTGCATGGCATGCATGAGGTCAGGGGTTCGATCCCCCTCAGCTCCACTTTTTTAAGAATTCTTTAAAAAGCTCTTTTACAAAAGACTGTTGTGCTGGCGGCATTGACGCCTCCCTCTATGTTTATTGGAAGAGGCGTCAATCCCGCCACTCCAGCAGTCTTCCTTTTTTCTCTCGTCAGATTAGACTGCTGGAGTGGCGGAATGGCATACGCGTCGGTCTCAAAAACCGATGTCCTTACGGGCTTGTGGGTTCAACTCCCACCTCCAGCACCATCTTCCCAAATCCTAAAATCATTCCTTACAAAAAAAATGGTGCGCCCGTCCCGCCTTCCTTTATGCTTTTTCAAAAAAGGCGGGGCAGCATTTTTTTCCATCCAAAAGAAACAATGCGCCATTCCGCATTCCTCCATTCTTCTTCAAGAATACGAGATAACTACCTTACCCTCCCCAAATGTAAGAAAAGTTCTGTCGTCATCAAATGACAAGAGCCTTCTCATTGCTCCCAAAATAACGAAATAACCAAAACTTATGAGGCTTTTCATTAACCCGCCGACCGCGCAACCAGATCAAATTTCAGTCCGAATAACTCTCTCGATCGAGGGTGTTTTCACAAGAATCCTTGAAAAAACAAAAAACCCCGGCCTCATGACCGGGGTTCTTTCTTATCTCTTCATCAAATCTATTACCGACCTGGAGGCACAGGTCTAACGGTAGTCACTTTGTTGCCTTCATTTTTATAAATAATAACAACTCGAGCCCCTTTTTCAATAGATGTGGCGATCTCAGCGCCTTTCAGATCAAAAACAATTTTCCCCTCACCACGCTCCCCGTCAACAGTGATCGTTGCCTTCTTCTTATCATAGGCCACAACCTTACCCTTCACCAAACTCATATCTTTCCGCATAAATGCCTGGGACGTCCCCAAGAATGAGATAACCATCATAAAACCCAGGATCACAACGATTGTTTTCTTCATATTCACCCCCTGCTGTTTAAAAACAATGACTCTGTAATTTCTAATATATATCAATAATGAAATTTTTCAAGACCCCAAAAAAGAAAGACCCAGCGTTGTTTCCAACACCAGGCCTTCCCAAAGATATTGTGCGTACGTATCAGGCTTTTGCTGCGGGAGCTGCTTCGGCATCGGTCTTCGCCTTGGCCTCAGCGTCTTTCTTGACCTGATCCTGCCAAGCGGCCTTTGTAATGAAATACTTGCCGTTGCGATAATAGCGCTTCTTACGCTTGATAGCCTTGCCCGTATTGGCACACTTGAATTTCCACTCGTTTTCTGGCTTAACCTTACCCATACTACCTCGATCTCCTTTTTTCAATTCTTAACGACGGGATTCGTCGTTCTCAAAATATTCCTTGAAGAATGGTCGGCATTATAACATAATTCATTTGCGCGACAACACATTTTTTCAACCCTGGAGGCCCCATGACCAAGTATTTCCTTATCACACTTTTTTCTCTCTCTATGATCAGCTCAGCAGCTTTTGCGGGAACACCCAAAATCATCACCCTCAAAGACGGCTCCGTGATACACGGACAGGTCCTGGGGATCGAAAACAGCACCTATACAATCGAATCTCCCTTAGCTGGCACCATGCATATCGCAGAAGACCAAATCATATCAATATCTTCTCCCAATCAGGGCGTCGTGCCCGCACCAGTATCTGCTGCTTCGAACGCCTCCCCATCCATGCCCAAGGATGATATCTCCGCTGTCCAAAATAGAATCCTCGCCAATCCTGATGCCATGAGCGACATCCAGGCCTTGATTGCTGACCCTGAAGTCATGGCCCTCATGAGTGATCCGGCATTCATGCAGGCCGTTCAGTCAAGAGACCCTGCCACAATCCAAGCCAATCCACGAACACAGGAATTAATGGAAAATCCGAAAATAAAAGCCCTCATTGAGAAACTCCAGGCACAAGAACAGAATTAAGAAACTCTCAGCTGCCCGCAAGCTGCCGCAATGTCACGGCCTCGCGGAGTACGAAACGTCGCATGGATGCCCCGGCGTTCAAGCATAGAGAGAAACTTCTCAATCTCCGCTCTGGTCGGGGGCTGATAGGAAAACTCTTCCACAGGATTACAGGCGATCAAGTTCAGCTTGCACAACCAGCCGCGCAAATGCCCTTGAAGCTCATTGGCTGCCTGTTCCGTACACGTCAAATCCTTGATCAAAATATATTCAAAAGTCACCTGCCGATTCGTCTCCTTGGCATAATTCCGACACGCTCCCAACAATTCCTTTAAGGGATACTTACGATTAACCGGCATGAGCTGACTGCGGACCTTGTCATTGGACGCATGAAGAGAAACAGAAAGCTCTAGCTGAAGGCCTTCGGTCTCAAGACGTTTAATGCCCGGCACAACGCCACACGTTGATATCGTTATCCGACGCGCCGCAATGTTAAGCCCTTCCTTCGCGTTCAGGATCCGCGCAGCCTTAAGGACATTATCGTAATTATCAAACGGCTCCCCCACCCCCATAAAGACAATATGCGTAATCGATTTAGGCGCCACGGCCCGCGCGGCGTTCAAAACCTGACCGACAATCTCACCGCAATCCAGATTCCTTTTCCATCCTCCGATCCCACTCGCACAAAAACCGCAACTGAATTTACACCCCGCCTGAGAAGAAATACACAGCGTATTATGATCTTCCATGGGAATCAACACCGTCTCAATGCGTTCGCCATCATGCAAAGACCACAAAAACTTGACCGTCCCATCTTGAGAGGCCTGATGCTTTTCCTGCTTAAGGACAGGAAACGGAAGCCCCTCAACAAGCTTATCCCGAAGTCCCTTGGAAAGAGACGTCATGGACCTCACGTCAGAAACTTTCTTAACGTAAAGCCAGTCGAAGATCTGTTTGGCACGATACGCTGATTCACCAAAAGAAGACAGCCGTTCAGTTAGTTCGCTCAAAGAAAAGCTGAGAATATTTTTGAAAACTTGGGACATGGACGCCCCGATGATGTTTACTTTGCGACCCGCGTCGTGAATTCCCCGATTGCACGAAATTTCTTATAACGTTCATCAAGAAGATCATCAGACGAGAGCGCCTTAAGACGTTTGATCTGCTTAAGGAGCGAGATCTTAATCGACTCGGCAACAGCCTCATGATCAAAATGCGCCCCTCCGAACGGTTCGGGGACAATTTCATCGACAATACCAAAC
>JADGCU010000033.1:0-14534 GCA_015228785.1 Candidatus Omnitrophota bacterium | reverse complement strand
TGCCGCATCAGCGGCCTTGGACGCACTGCGCCACAGGATGGAAGCGCACCCTTCAGGAGAGATCACCGAATAATATGAATTCTGAAGAATCAAAACATAATCAGCAACACCAATGCCCAAAGCCCCACCACTCCCGCCCTCACCGATAACGGTTGCGATGATAGGCGTCGCAATACCCATCATATCGCGTAAATTCTCAGCAATAGCCTGCGCTTGGCCGCGCTCCTCAGCACCAATTCCAGGATACGCTCCCGGCGTATCAATAAAAATAACAACCGGAATACTGAACTTCTCAGCCATTTTCATCACCCGCATGGCCTTGCGATATCCCTCGGGGTGCGACATCCCGAAATTACACTTAACCTTATCTGACGTATCCCGCCCCTTCTGCTGCCCGATCACAAGGACCTTTTCATCATCGATCTTGGCAAATCCCGCAACCATTGCATTATCATCCGCAAACAAGCGATCCCCGTGAATCTCCACAAACTCCGTCATCATCATATTGATGTAATCACGCGTATACGGGCGTTTGGGATGCCGTGCGATCTGAATACGCTGCCAGGCCGTCAAATTACCATAAGCCTTGACCTTAGCGGCCTCCAGTTTCTGTTCAAGCTTGGCGATCTCAGGAGAAAGATCAACATGCTTCCCAGATATCTTCTGCAGCTCCGCGATCTTATTCTGAATCTCAACAATAGGTTTTTCAAAATCCTGAGTGCTCATATTCTCTCCAAAATAAAAATGGGCAGAAATATACCATGCCCCGCGCTCTTTGGCAAATTTTAATCCCGGATTTTGCAATAGGCAAAATCCGCCCCACGGGCCTTCATCCGCAACTTATTGTAGATGAAGGGGATTACCCCGCGCCTACGGCGCGGCCGGAGGCAAATTTTGCATTTCCATTCTCCACGAATTATCGACGAGAAAGAATGTGGAATGCAAAATTTGGGTTAATCTACGATCGTGACCTCAGTGCCGCGCGGAACGATCTTATAAAGCTCTTCCACCTCTTCATTGCGCATGCGCACACATCCCGCGGTCACCTGCTGACCGATCTTGTCCGGATCAACCGTACCATGGATCCCGTACCCTTCTTTATCAAAACCAAGCCAACGGGTCCCCAGCACATTTTCCGGACTTTCAGGGGGAATGACCGCCCCTGCTTTAAACCACACAGGATTCTCAAGCTTTGTTGTAACCTTAAAAGTTCCCACAGGTGTTGAATTATTAGCCCCTGTAGAAACACTATAAACCTTAAGAACATCGTCATTGCTCTTCAACATAAGAAAATTCTGGGACTTGCTGACATAAATACTGAACTTTCCCGTCCAAATACGCAGCTTCTGCCCAACCCGAATTGTTTCACTCTGCATATTATTGCACGTCTTAATCAAATCCATGGCCACATTGTATTGCTTAGAAAGCTTCCCCAGCGTATCACCGACTACAACTTCATGTGAAACCGTTTGAGGCGTTGGAATATTCGAAAAAAGAATCTTCATGTTCAACGCGTACAACTCCTGCTGAACTTTCTCAATCTCTTTATAATCCGTGTGATCATTCGTGATCTGCTCATAAGCCGTCTTGGCCTCCAGAAACTTCCCCTGAGAAACCAAGGCCTGGGCCTGAGCATAAAGCGTATCCACTGCGGAAGCACCGAACTTGATCCCCTTTCCGTTCGATGACCCGCACCCTGTGATCAAAACGGCTAGCACAAGAATCAGTACCTGCTTATAAATATGATGATTTCTCACAACAACCTCCTATCAATCAATGAAACAATATCGCAAGCGTCATCCCTAAAAGAAACCCGACCAGAACCTGGATCGGCGTATGCCCCACAAAATCACGGATCCGCCCCATCTCGATACGCTTATGCCAATACATATCATCCACAACCTTATTCAAGATCTCTGCCTGCTCCCCTGTTGACCGTCGTACGCCCTGGGCGTCAAACATCGTAACAACAGCAAAGATAAAAGCCAGGGCAAATAACCCGGATTGAAACCCAGCCTCCAACCCGCAGGCTGTCGCTAACGCTGAAACCCCCGCCGCATGGCTGGAAGGCATGCCCCCTGTTCCGATGAACCAGCGAAAATTAAATCGCTTCCCGCGAAAAATATAAAGAAGCATTTTTATGCCCTGAGCAATGATCCAAACAGAAATTGTAATAACCAAGATCTTGTTATGGCCCATTTGGCAAAAAGCCGCCAGGAAGTCAAATAGTGTCATAATATGAAATATCCTTATTAAGTGTTTTTATTATATGGAACGAAAGCCAAAAAGCAAGTGATTAGCCGGGGGCGTTCTTCATTTGACGAAGCTATCCTGACTGTGCTATCTTAACATCAGCGTACAGAGCGTTGACGCCTCGCCCCTTCACACGCCCCCCTCACATCAAAACCAGCCATCACACAAGGGGGTTCTATGCTTGCCAAGGCTTACAGTTTTGGATTAAACGGACTTGATGCTTACCCAGTCACGATCGAGGTGGATCTTGCGCGTGGCTTGCCGGCCATGACGATTGTTGGGCTGCCTGATAACGCGATCACAAAAAGCAGGGAACGCGTTCGCTCCGCGATCAAGAATTCGGGGTTTGATTTTCCCTGTGGCCGTATCACCATCAACCTCGCGCCCGCAGATACCAAGAAAGAAGGCCCTTCCTTTGATCTTGCGATTGCACTGGGAATTCTCGCGGCCAATGAAAAGATCCCGAGCCACACCCTCACACGCTACATTCTTTTGGGGGAACTCTCTCTCGACGGACAAATAAAATCTGTATCTGGAAGCCTCCCCATCGCCCTCGCCACCCAGCATGAAGAATTCAGCGGTGTCATCGTTCCCTTTTCAAATGCCCATGAAAGCGCGCTCGCTGATCAAATCGCGATCTTCCCGTTTCGCACACTCAATGAAATCGTACATTTTCTTCAAATGCCTGAAGAACGCATACCCTTCAAACCATCCGGAACCACCGCAGCGATGGCCCTCCCCCAGACCATTGACCTGCAGGATGTCAAAGGCCAATCCCATGCCAAACGCGGTCTTGAGATCGCAGCGGCAGGATCTCACAACGCCCTGCTGATTGGCCCCCCAGGTAGCGGCAAGACCATGCTCGCACGCCGATTCCCCACAATCCTGCCTCCCCTCACTCGGGAAGAAGCACTTGAGGTCACAAAGATCATCTCCGTTGCCGGAACCGCACGGCCTACGTCCTTGATCTGGGAACGTCCTTTCCGCTCTCCACACCACACCTCATCACACATCTCGATCGTGGGAGGCGGCACAGATCCCAGGCCAGGTGAAATCACCCTCGCCCACCATGGTGTTCTATTTCTTGATGAATTCCCAGAGTTTTCCCGAAACGCCCTGGAAAGTCTGCGCCAGCCCATGGAAGATGGATTTGTAACCGTCGCGCGCGCGGCCAAAACCCTTCGCTTTCCTGCGAAATTCACACTCTTGGGCGCGATGAACCCTTGCCCGTGCGGAAACTTGTCCAACCATCAAAAACCCTGCAGGTGTTCCGGTCATGCTGTCAGAAAATATCTTAACAAAGTCTCCGGGCCTCTTTTAGACCGCATTGACCTCCACCTCGAAATGCCCGCGCTCAGAACTTCTGAGCTCATGACAACCCCCTCGGGAGACACATCAGAAGAAATCCGGAAACGCGTCATTTTAGCGCGCGACCGTCAATTAAAACGCCTTGCTAACGATGGCGTGTTTGCAAATGCCCACATGTCGCATCGGCAAATTAAGATCCACTGCGCTATTGATAAAGAATGTCAACGACTCCTGAGAGATGCGGTGGAAGGCCTGGGCCTTTCCGCAAGGGCCCATGATAAAATTCTCAAAGTTGCTCGCACAATCAGTGACTTGGAAGAATCAGAGACCATTCGGCTCGAACATCTGGCGGAAGCCATCAGCTACCGCACACTGGATAAAATGAATGGTTAAACCATAAAACAGTTTCGTCTTTATGAACAACAGTGGGGTTTATCTATGACACGTTCTCGCTTCTTTATTCCTGGCGCCTCTTACCACATTTGCGCCCGCGGCAATAACCGTCAGCAAATCTTCCGTGAACATCAAGACTACCTGACCTATCTTTCCCAATTACATCATTACAAAAAGAAATACCATTTCACAATTCACGCCTATTGCCTCATGCCCAACCATATTCATGTCCTAGGGATCCCGGATACTTCTGAAAATATCACCAAAACATTCCAATGCCTCCACCGCGCCTATACCGAGCACTTCAGAAAGAAATACGACCACGTTGGCCACCTCTGGCAAGGACGTTTCGATCTATTCTTGTGGTCAGCGAAAAAGGATTGGCCGATTGCCTGGCCTACATTGAACACAACCCTGTGCGGGCGGGCATGGTCACAGAAGCAACGGAACACCCCTACAATAGCGCCTGGGAACGATTGGAATGGGTTAACGGAAAATCATGTGCTCACAACCGCTGGATCCTGGATAAGTTTTAAAAGCCCCACTGTTATACAGAAAACCGAAACTGTTTTGTGCTTCTCATCAAAACAGTGTATAAACAAACGGCGCGACAGACGAGCTCTGTGCGAAAACGATCAAAAGACTCAAAAGGATCAAAATAATCAGGATCGGCGCCAGCCAAAAGCGTTTACGAATCTTAAGAAAATCCCAGAGTTCTTTAAAAATCGCCATCTTACTCATAGGCACACCTTCCCTTTCAAAACTGTTTCTGGTAACGCTCTTTAGGAGACAATCCCTCAGAACGGGGAATCCAATAAGTCGGGGCATTCTTGTCAATCTTGCGATCCAAATGATCCCTGTCCGTGAACCTGAAAAAGAACCCGATCGGCGCAAAGATCAGAAAGAAAACCGCATTCAATATCAATGCTGAAACAATCCTGCCAATAAACCCAGTAACACTCATCCAAACACGATAAAAAGACCTTAACACCTCCACCCTGATAATTGTCACGCAAAAGAAAACAACAGACAAACAAAGAAAGATGATCGCAGATATCCTGCCCTCCCCTGAAAACTGCTGAAACAAAAGCGTCGCCTGAACAAAAAGAATCCACACATTCATCCAGAACTTTAAGCGCGCCACGCGTGTTACAATCCACAAAACAAAACCGAATCCTGCTAAAAGAACAAGAACAAAAGATGGAAAATCCAAGGCATCTTTAAGCCCGTGCAACGCAACAAAATAAGGCAATAGCAGGGAAAGCCCATATCCAAAAACTAATAGATTTTTCTTTTCTTTGTCCATGATCAATCCAGGATCTGTGAAATCTGTTCCTTTTTATACTTATCCCGATTCGGCTGTTTCTCCTTATCGAGCACACAATTTCCCAACACAAGATAATCCATATTTGTGCACATAAAACACCGATACGCATCCTCAAGCGAACAGACGATCGGCTCTCCCCTGATATTAAAAGATGTATTGATCACAACCGGGCATCCTGTCTTCTCATAAAACGCCTTAATGGTCTCATAAAAAAAACCATTACGCTCAGGACTCACCGTCTGGACACGCGCCGAATAGTCGACATGAGTCACCGCTGGAATGGTCGAACGCGTCACCTTGAGACTCTCAAGTCCCTTAAGGACTGTCGCCCGCGAAGCCGGGGCGATCTGACTTTCCCGAACAGTCCCCACCATAAGCATATAAGGACTTTCATAAGGCAGTCCTACATAATCATACGCCTTTTCTTCCAGGATACTGGGCGCGAACGGTCGAAAGGATTCACGAAATTTGATCCTCACGTTCATCTGTTCCTGCATCTTCGTCGAGCGCGCATCACCCAGAATACTCCTGGCCCCTAACGCCCGCGGCCCAAATTCCATCCGCCCCTGAACATATCCCACGACCTTCTGAGCCGCGATCAAATCGGCAACACGCGCATGAACACGACCGCCTTCACATTTCTCATAAGGAACATTCTGAGCCTTTAAAAAATCTTCCACCTCTTGATCGGAATAACCAGGCCCGAGATAGGACCCTTTCTGGGAATCATGAACATCATCCGCCTTTCGAGAGTTTCCGAGATACTGATGCCAGATCACAAGCGCTGCCCCCAAAGCCCCACCTGCATCCCCGGCCGCCGGCTGGATCCAAATCTTATCAAAGATGCCTTCCCCCGCGATCTTTCCGTTCCCGACACAATTTAAGGCCACCCCACCCGCAAGACACAGGTATTTCTTTCCCGTAACCTGGCGAACATGCCGCGCGGTTTTAAGCATGATCTCTTCTGTCACCTCCTGTATAGACCTGGCCACATCCATGTCAAACTGCGTTAACAGGGTTTCGGGATCCCGAGGAGCCCGACCAAAGAGAGTATGAAATTTCTCGCTAGTCATCGTCAGACCAACACAATAATCAAAATATTCCATGTTCAAGCGAAACGAACCATCTGGCTTAATATCAACAAGTTCACGACGAATCAGATCCGCGTATCTCGGCTCTCCATACGGGGCCAGTCCCATCAACTTATACTCACCGGAATTGACACGAAACCCACCGTAATACGTGAAAGCAGAATACAAAAGTCCCAAAGAATGTGGAAAACGAATCTCGGAATGAAGTTGTAACCGATGACCTTCTCCCACACCAAAACTCGTCGTGGTCCACTCACCGACCCCATCCATGGTCAGGATCGCGGCCTCTTGAAAAGGTGATGGGAAAAAAGCAGCCGCGGCGTGCGACTCGTGATGCTCGGAAAACAAGAGCTCGCCCCTAAATCCATAGAGCTCATTTAAAATCGTGTCTTTAAGGAAAATTTTTTCTTTGAGCCAGACAGGTATGGCCTTAAGAAAAGAAAGGCGACCGGAAGGGGCAAAATCAAGATAGGTCAACAGAAGCCGCTCAAGCTTCAGAAACGGCTTGTCATAAAAGGCGACATGCGTAATGTCTTTGATCGTGATCCCTGCCTCTTTAAGACAATAAGAAACCGCATTCTGAGGAAAAGAAGCATCATGTTTTTCTCGAGTGAAACGCTCTTCTTGTGCGGCGGCAATGATCTGACCATCTTTAAGAAGAGCTGCGGCACTATCATGATAATACGCCGATATGCCGAGAATATATATTGATCCCTGTGCCATTTAAAACAATCCTTAGGCCCAACTACGCAAAGGCGATATTAATAATGTCATGACGCCCGACAACTCCGACGAGCTTCCCTCCATCAAAGACAGGCATCGTAATAGCATTCTTTTTGTGCATCAGGGCCACCGCACGAGCCGCATTATCCGTGACCTGTAAAATAACCATTTCTTCCTTCCCCAAAAATTCAGATACCGGCCGTTCACCCACATCATGAAGGGCCTGCATCTTACGACTCCCCTTGGAAAGCGCCTCTCCCAATATATCCAAAAGCTCTCGGGTTGTAAAAACTCCCAAAAGCCACTCAGGATCCTTAGGGTCAACCGCGAGAATGCCATTGATCCTGTAACGCAACATCAAGTGCGCCACATTGCGGATCGACACGTCCGCCTTCACCTTAATCGGATGATCATTCATAATGTCGCTAATTGGTAAATTCAACATAGCCCCTTCTCCAAAATGGAAATATTATAACAAAAAATGAACTTTGCTAAGTCTTTTAATATACTTTATACTTATACTAAGAATGAAAGAAAAGAGGATACATGCTTAAAAATAACAATGCACAATCGATTATGGAATATACAGCAGTCGCCATGTTCCTTATGATCGCGCTCATAGCTATGGGGCCATTCCTCAAAGGCTCTGTCAACGCTCATTTCAAAATGCTGAACGAAAGCGTTCAGGATGCGGCGAACGAAAAAATCGGACAACAATAAATCCCTGTATTAAAAATGCCGAAAGACGATCTTGCCTAAGACGCCAGAACGCGCTCAACCAGCATAACCAAAAATTCATTCCGAAAAGGTTTTGTCAGGTAATCATTAGCGCCAATCTTCATGATCTTCTCCACCCCATCCATATCCAAAGCGCCTGAAATAATGATTACCTTAACGCCCTGACTCGCAGGATTCTGCCGAAGAAGCGAGCACACCTCGTAACCATCAAGCCCGGGCATGCGGATATCGAGAAGAACAAGATCAGGCTTAAACTCCACAAACTTTTGCCCAGCGGTAAATCCATCGTACGCCGCGTCAATTTCATATTTCTTTTGATTGGCAAGAACTCGGCGGATCGCACTTACCATTTCCTTATCATCATCAACGACCAATATCTTCTTAAGCCCCCCCTCTTGAAATTCCAAGGGGATCGGCATATTGAATGCTTTCAAAAACCCAACAAAATCCGCCACATGAACACGGCTATGATTTCCCGGCGTACGATACGCCTTCAGTTTCCCCTCTTCGATCCACTTAAGAACCGCTCTATCTGTAACATGGCAGAACTGGGCAATCTCACCTGTGGTCAAAGGACGATCCATCATACATCTTCCTCACAATGCCATGTATTCGTTATCAAACTTACGATGAAGCTTTACGTTTTTGCAGCGCCAGAAAATTATAAAACCGAAGGAAGACTTCATGCTCTTCAGGTTCAGAATCAATAATTCTCAAGCCTGCCCGATATTCCTCTGTCTTCTCAAAATACCCTGACCAAATAACTTTGGCGCTCAAGAATGCCTTCCCATGAATCCTGAGATCCATCGCTAAATTAATCTTCTGACCAGGCTTCAATGTCGTAGGCACAGCACAACACAAACCATGTTCATTGATATTCAAAATGCGAACCGTAAACTTCTCACTCGGAAGCGAGGCGCAACCGCACTCTGCACGTAAATCCACATCAATCCTTTGCCATTCCCGCTTATCGACCATACTCTCTCCCAAATCCTATTTTGATTCCCACTCTTTCAAATCACCAGGACCCTTCCGCGAGCCTAACAACATACGATAAATCGCCCATAAGGCAAGCGGTATAGCCAATAAAATCGTGCTCCAAACCACCTTCTCACGACGAGTACGATTGCTCAAAATAATAAAAAACACCGCAATACTGTTAATAATCAGAACAATCAGAATAATCCGTAAAGCCATAGGGCTCCTTTAATTTAACTTATTATAAACACATAGAGCTACGCGTGACAAGAAAGAAATAAAAATGCCAAAAAAGAAAAAGGATACAAGGTCTCCCTTGCATCCTTTCTCTTATTCTTTTCAAGATAAACGGCCCCTTAAACCCCTGCCATAACACCCTTTGGATCAGGCTCCCCAGCCATAATAGCCGGGATATCCACCTCCGCAGTCGTTGTAGGTTTAATATCAAATTTCTCGACCAATACTTTCACCACATTGGGAGACAAAAACGCCGGAATGGTCGGCCCCAAACGGATATGCTTAACGCCTAAAAATAAAAGCGCCAGAAGAACAGCCACGGCCTTCTGCTCGTACCAGGCAATATCATAAGAGATCGGCAACTTATTGATATCGTCCAATCCAAAAACTTCCTTAAGCTTCAACGCAATGACAGCCAAAGAATAAGAATCATTACACTGTCCGGCATCAAGGACGCGCGGGATCCCGCCAATATCCCCCAACGAAAGCTTATTGTAGCGATACTTGGCACAACCTGCTGTCAGAATAACGGCATCCTGCGGAAGCCCCTTGGCCACATCCGTAAAATACTCACGATCCTTCTGTCGACCATCGCACCCCGCAATCACAACAAAACGCTTGATAGCGCCCGACTTAACCGCAGCCACAACCTTATCCGCCAAGGCCAGGACCTGATTGTGAGCAAATCCCCCAACGATCTCACCGCGCTCGATCTCCTTCGGCGGCGGACAGGCCTTCGCGGCCTTGATCACCTCGGAGAAATCCTTGCGGCCACCCGACGTGCGTTCGGCAATATGTTGGCACCCAGGATATCCTGCGGCCCCTGTTGTAAACATCCGACTCTGATACGTCCCCTTGATAGGAATAATGCAATTGGTCGTAAAAAGGATCGCGCCCTGAAAACTCTCAAAATCCTCATTCTGATGCCACCAGGAACTTCCATAATTACCGACGAGATTATCGTATTTCTTAAATTTGGGATAATAATGCGCCGGGAGCATTTCGCTATGTGTATAAACATCGACCCCCGTTCCCTTGGTCTGTTCCAAAAGATCTTCCAGATCACGTAATTCATGCCCGGAAATCAGGATGCCAGGATTTTTCCGCACACCAAGATTCACTTTAGTAATTTCAGGATGACCGAACCTCGCCGTATTCGCCTTATCCAAAAGAGCCAGTGTTGTGACCGCATTGCCGCCAGTCTTCATCACCATCGCGACCAAATCATCAACACTCACATCGTTGACAGTCGTGACCAGCGCATCAACGATCTGACTATAAATGGCGGGATCCTCATGATCCAGGTCAGCCGCATGATTCGCGTAAGCCGCCACCCCTTTAAGCCCGTACATAATAAGCTCGCGAAGGGAGCGAATATCTTCATTCCCCGTCGTCAAGACACCAACCGTAGAAGCCTTGGCGCGGATCTCTTCATCTGTCTCCGCTGTCCAAGTCGCACATTCCAGCTTCTCGCCCTGACATCCACACCCCTCAGACGCACTCTTGACCTGACACTTTAGCGCATCGCGAACCTTAAGGGCTTCTTTGATCAGCGCAATAATAGCCTTCTCATCAAAATTAGCATTAGTGATCGTCGCGAAGATAGCACGTGTCATAAATTTCCCGGTCTTATTATCCAGAGCAATGCCCTTCTCTCTAGCCTTATCGGCCACAACCGCGATCCCCTTGACCGCAAAGATCAAAAGATCCTGAAGATTCGCAAGCTCGTCATTCTTCCCACAAACGCCCTTGACCTTGCAGCCTGTATTGCCGGCTGTCTCCTGACATTGAAAACAAAACATACTCATAGTCCCCTCCTGATTGGTTAAATAATCTCGCCCCGAAGCGAAATCGTATATTCCTTCATAATTATGTTCTTGCCGGATCTCTTGAGCGCCTCCTCAACGATCGAGACCGTCCCGCCGCAGCAGGGTACCTCCATGCGCAAAGCTGTCACAGAACGAATATTGTTGTCGCGAAGAATGGTCGACAGTTTCTCAACATACTCCTCAAGATCCAAATCCAACTTCGGACAAAACAATGCCAGCGCCTTTCCCTTAAGGAACTTGCGATGAAAATCTCCAAACGTAAACGCTACGCAATCAGCACTCACCACAAGATCAGCATCCTGAAAGAACGGCGCGTGAGGATTGAGCAATCTGAGCTGGATCGGCCACTGCTCGAGCGCAGAGGACACTGGCCCTACGGCTTTATCGCCTTGATCCGAAGCAGAAGCCTTTTTACGAAAATCCTGCGTCATGCTCCCTGGACAACCACACGCCGTCGGATTATCCCCCTGATGCTTCTCTCCCATACTGCTTCCCTTCTTCTGTAAATATGCCGTAGCCTCGGCAAGATATGCCACTTCTCCATGATCCTTCAGATGTTTCAAATGTGCATCAAGGGCCTCTGGCCCTTCCTTCATAATATTCTCAAGCGCGGCGATCTCGCTGTACTCATCCGCCTCACGCTCCTCGATCGCGATCGCCCCTTGCGGACATTCCCCTAAGCAGGCTCCCAACCCGTCGCACAAAGCATCCTCAGAAAGACGCGCCTTTCCATTCACAATCTTGATCGCCCCTTCATGACAAGCGGGAATACAGACTCCGCAGCCATTACATTTATCCGTATCAATACGAACGATCTTACGTTTCATATCCCCGCCTTCTGATCTTTCATAAGATCGGCAATGGTTAATTTCTTTAATCGTTCCAAAAGACCCAGCTCCATCTTTTTGACTTCTTTACGCAAAGGACAACTCTTCACGCAGGAACACAGTTCTTTCTTAAAAAGACACTCCCCTAAAGAAATGTGCCCCTGAAAAATAGTCATCAGATCAAAAACCCGGATAGCCGAAGGCAGCCGGTTAAGAGTGAATCCTCCCTTATTGCCCTTAACAGAATCAAGATAACCAGATTTTTGAAGCGTTTGAAGGGTTTTACGCATAAAAGGACGTGGCAGGCCGAGCTCGGACTCAAGTTCTGCGGTCGAGGTCACCTGATCAGGATCCTGTGCCATAAAAAGAATGGCCCGGACCGCGTAATCTGTACTGCGCGCAAGAAGATTCATGTCTTAATGATACCATCGTGGTATCATTTGTCAAGGAATTTTTATCGCCAACCGATCTATCAACAAATATTCTTCATAAAATAGAAAAGCCCGACGATAGCCGGGCTTGTAGAACGATTCGGCGTGTTAATCAAACTGTTTCGAGCTTGCCATCCTTCATCCTGCGATAATAACAGCCAAAGCGTGTCTGGCCAGTGGCATCCTTAACATGGCAAGAACCACGCCCCACCATCTGGACAAGATAGAGAAGAGAGTTTTGCTCACAATTAACGCGTACTTCGACGATCTTAAGCTCATCCCCTGATGTTTTGCCTTTGATCCAGAGCTCATTGCGCGACGTACTCCAGAAAGTCGCCAAACCTGACTCCACAGTGTGACGTAACGCCTTTTCATTGGCGTACGCCAAAATCAGCACTTCTTTGGTCTTGGCATCCTGCACAATGACCGGAACAACCGGGTCCGGCGATTGAGCGACCTTACGCAACTTCTCGAAATCAATAAGAACCTGAGCCCCATCCTCGAGAGTTTGGTGATCCACCTGCCCTGTAAAGTCCTTGCGGTTCATAGACATCCTATTTGTTAATGTGTACTATCTTTGCCGGTGGAAACCCATTAAAATACGTCGATGAGGCATGAGAATACGCGCCTATGTTCTCGGCGTAGACCAAATCATGGATATCAAGTTCCGGCAACTCGGCAGATAATGTGATCGTATCCAGCGCGTCGCAGGTTGGACCAAACACGGCAGACATCTGCTTGTCGCCTTCCTTGAATGCCTTGACAGAATAATTGCAGTGATCAAAGATTTGTCCTGAAAATGTATGATAAACGCCATCATTAATATAGTAGCAGGGCTTGCCATCCCTGACGGCCTTTCCCACAACCTTGGCCACCACCGTACAGGCATCGGCCACCATAAACCTACCCGGCTCTGAAAGAATATGCATATCCGCAGAAAACAATCTTGCGATCTCGGCATTAAGCTTCTTGGCAAGTGCCTTAAAAGCCTTGACCTTAGGATCATACTTCACTGGAAATCCGCCGCCTATATCAATAATGATCAATTTCTTATTCAGACGCGATTCAACTTCCTTAATGATATTAGATGAAAGCTGGAGAGCCTGGATATAATTATTGAAGTTTGTACACTGACTACCGACGTGAAAGCTAAGGCCTTCCACGACAAGGTCCATTGTAAAGGCTTCCTCGATCAAATCAACAGCTTCACCGGGAGACGCCCCAAACTTTGAAGACAGCTCGACCATGGATCCCGTATTGGGAACTCTGATCCTTAAAACAAGGCCGGCATTCGGCGCGTGCTTCTTTATTTTCTTAAGTTCTTCACTATTATCATAAGTAACAAGCGGCTTATATTGATCTAGCGCTTCGAGCGTTTCAACCGGCTTGATCGTATTGGCATAAATGATCTTGTCCCAAATCCAATCCTGTCTTTCTTTATCCGGAAGATTTTTAATGTTCTCATGAACAAGCATAAATTCCGGCATAGACGCGACATCAAAACTCGCCCCTATGTCATACAAGGTTTTAATTATTTCCGGGTTCGAATTAGCCTTCACGGCATAATAGGCCTGGACCTTCGGAAGATGCTCTTTGAATTCCCGATAATTCTGCCTGATCTTTTCATGATCAATCACAAAGAGCGGCGTGCCATGCTCTTGTGCAAGCTTCTGCATAAGGATCTTCTCATCCGCTGACAGCTGGTATTCTGTATGCTTTCCGTTATTCTCGCCCATTCTATCTCCTCTTAGGCCACAAACTGAAAATTCTTAAACTGCCACGGATCCTTCTGATCAAACTTATTAGCTGGATTCTCCTTGAAATACGTCTTCCTATTCTTAAGCGGTGTCCAATCATACGCCTTGGAAACAACCTTGCCAAGATAGGGCTTGGAGACCTTAAGCACAAAATCATGCGGCAGATCATCCGGCAAACAAAAACCTTTCTTCGGATTCTCGATCATCCACATGGCGGCTGTAATAACGCCAAGCGCCACCTGAATCGTCGTCGCATTCTGCCCCGGCGCCAGCTTCCTCGACTCCTCGATCGACAAAATGCTTCCCATCCACCAAGAATTATAATGATGCCCCATCAAAAGCGCACCCAAAATATCTTCACCCGATGTGATCTCATGATCCTGGAGAATCCTGAGTCTCGACTGCATCTCGTAATTCAATCCCCTCATCTCGTGCAAGGACATGATCGTCTCATCGCATGGCATATAGGCATAATGAACAGTCGGCCGATACACAACCTTCCCATTCTTTCTCAGCGTCCACTTATCAGAGATCCCGAACGCCTCGCCATGTCGGATCACCATGCCAACGATCTCATAATTAGGCACATAAGACCTGACCCATGTATTCATTCCCATCTGAGCAAGAAAAATCTTATTCTTA
>JADGCU010000032.1:13774-21661 GCA_015228785.1 Candidatus Omnitrophota bacterium | reverse complement strand
CATTTCCACATAATCACCCCGAACATTAAGATACTGTAAGGCCTCAGAAATAACACCCGGACCTCCACCAATCAGAAGATCTCTTTTAGGCAAGGCATGTGCCAAAAGCGCATAATGAACGCTTTCTTCAGCAGTCATTTGATCACCAGTAGAATACGCAAAAATGCCATTCTCAAACAAACTCACCTGTCCCGAGCGCTCAACCACCGTAACCCGCCCAAATACCGAATCGCGACTCTCCATGACCTTAAATCCCGGCCATTGCAACTTCGAAAGGACTTCTCCTAGTTTTCCAGGTACTCCCATGGCCAAAAGCATCAACCCTGCCAACACAAAAATGAGCCCCACGCTCCTTAATCCCAAAATCCAAGTTCCCCACACTAAATGGCAAAGAGTAAGCATAAGGATAATAGTGACGGCACCCATCGATATCCATAGAAACCCTGTCAAAAGAATACCCCCCACAACAAACCCGAGGGCCTCAATCGCATACAATCCACCAATGTCCTTTTCTTTTCCTTCCTGACCATGACCAGACGCGCGCGAAAGCGCAGTAAAGATCGCACCATAAACCATGCTCAAAGGAACCGCAAAAAGAGCTGACAAGCCACCAGCAAAAATAGCATCCACAATCTGCCCTGAAGGAATCCCAAGCCATAGCCTAATCAAATGCGCAGCAATAAAGAGCGCCGGCAATAAAAGTCCTGCGATTAAGAAAAGACCCGCACTCTTAGACGGACTGTTATGAAAAAATGATGAAATTCGCCCCGCGCCACCTGCGATGCCTAAAAGCCATCCAGCCATAAGAAAAACAAACATCAGTTCATTCCCGCCAAAAGCACTCATGAACTCACGGATCAGGATAACCTGGGCCATGGAGGAGCATGCCCCGAGGAAAAAAGCTGATATCTGCGTTTGTCTTGTTGTCATAGCATCCAACCCCTATTTCGCCTTCGGCGAAACGGCCCCCGTTATCCCGATCCCAACTTCGTTGGGACGGGATTAATTCGCACAGCAAGTTGCGTCGGCTTTGCCTCCGCAACTTGCGTGCTCATTAAAAAAGCGCGAGGGCTTACGGCCCTCGCGCTTTATAATAATCCGCCTTCCCAGAACATTACTTATTCATGTTCTGCTTGTTAAAAAAGTCCCACAAAATCTTAGCCGCAAGATCCTTACCGCCAAGTCCAAAGGCAAGGGCCAGGGCCAAGCAGAGAGCAGCAAAGAAAACATGGAACGTTGTCGTGACAAAGAAACTGGCAATATTAAGCTCTTCCAAGACAATAACCGTTGTAAAAACCAAAATCGCGCCTTTGGCAATACTGCCTAAGAACTCAGCGCGCGGCAGATTCGCATTGGCTGCGGCAGTCTTAACAATACCCGAAACAAGCCTCGCAAGAAACATACCCACAACAGTCACAAAAACAGCAGACGCAACGCTGGGGATATACCCTGAAATTTTCTCCATAAGATTCGCAGCAACGCGTAAGCCCAACGCATCAACCACAACAGCCAAAACAACGATCATAATCGCCCAATAAACGAGAGCCGCGATCAGTGCCGCTGAAGAAAGAGTCACATTCCCTTTCGTCAAAAGATCTGCAAGACCAATTTTGCTTGAAAAGTCATTGAACTTCAAGCCCTCCAAAGCTTTCTGAACAATCCCGCTTAAAATCTTTGCAATGACCCAACCTGCAAGAAGGATCATAATCGCACCGATAAGGATCGGTATAAAGACCGCAACCTTCTCAAGCATACTCTTCACTGGATCCATGATAATCTGTTCCCATCCTGACATAAGATCTCCTCCTTTTAATTAGGTGCTTCTTCTACTTTGATATCGAATTAGAAATATTTTACATCAACACACCAAAATAACACTCTCTTTTTTACCTTTTCCCCTTTGCCTCCATACTATAACTTCAAATTCTTCCTGCCTTGATATCTCATGACTTAGACCGCCACAAAAATGGACGCAAAAACCAAGCTATAAGGCGGTAAGCAAGATAAAGAACATACGGAATCAGAATAAAAATAGCCGTCAAAAAAAGGCTCCTTCGATCAAGAGAAATTCCTTTAACGTAAATCAAATAGCTTATACTAACAAACCACGCGGAAAACAATAAATTAAAGGTCAACCACTCTTCCGCGATGATTTTCTCTCGCTCAGATGTAAACAAGAAATTTGAGATCAAATACGCCCAAATCAGAGATTTAAAGAAAAGAAAAACAACACGAACACCAAGGTAGCCCAAATAAAGCCCCCACAAAATAAGCGCAATCTTCCCAAACCCTTTGTTGTTTTCTATGAATCCTATCAATGAAAGAGGCAAGAACATGGCTGCGGGACAAAAAACACCCAGAAGAAGAAACATGCGCCACTCAAAAATAAGAAATTTCTTAACTTTCAAATCCATGAGTTCTACCTTATATAATTACTTTTATTATAATGAGGAGAATAGGAATTATCAATAAGGAGAGCGAATTTTCCACCAGCTCCCTGGACGGGGAAGCTGAGGGGAAAAGATCGTATTCACACCATCCATGCTGGGCGAAAGATGGACCGCTGGATCCAGGCTCAAACGGTATCGGTCCTCATTAAGAACATGAAGCGTGCCTGGCGAAAGAAAATCCTTCTTCAACACAATATCGCCTCGAGGAACGACCAAAAGAAAACCGGCCCTCAGATTGCCAACATGAGTACTAAGCATATCTTCCGCCAAACCCTTTTCCTCTCCTGCAATCTTTCGCATCACAACCAAGGCCGCAGGATTATCCTTCTCAAGTCTTGAGAAGAATGGCACAACCGTCTCAAACCCAGACGCCTCAAGGGTTCCAAAAAGAAACGTGCGGGATAACACAACCCTATCATCAGAGGATGAATCCCCGTTTTCTTGAAAGAATCCCGCAGCAGCCATAACTATAAAACCCTGCGGCGCGAGACGAGCCTTGACAGCAGACAGGAATTCCTGGCTAAACAACTTACTGCTATCGTAATCAAGAGGATCAAGAAACTCCAAATAGATAGCATCATAAACCTTGCGATCACGACGAATAAAATCATACGTGTCGGCTCCCACAACCCGTACACGCGGATCCTTCAAGGATCCCCGATTCAACGTTCTTAGAAGGGGCTCCTTTCCAAAAACCTCCATCATCGCTTTATCATCCACCACATCAATTCTCTTCACCGATGAAAGTTTCAAAATCTCGCGTGCTAATAAGCCGTCCCCTCCTCCCAAAATCAAAACATTCTTTGGGGAGATCCCTAAAGCAGCCACAGGCACATGGGCAAAGGTCTCAAAATAAAAATCTTCAAAAGCAGAAGAAAGCCACAATGCTCCATTAATAAAAAGCCCCCAATTCTGAACTTGTTGCGAATTGGGAGCCTCTTTTAAATGATACGCCCGAATAAGCTGACCCAGTTCTTCCTCACCACCAGATGGAAACCGAACAAAATCAACCTGTTGACGTGAAGCAGAATAACGGCGAAGACTCGCTTGTGGCCCCTGAGAAACAAAGAAATCTTTCCAGGAGGACTCGCTCTTGACCGGAGAGTAATGTTTTTGTAGAAAAAACATCTCAATGGCCGATGCCTGCCACAACAACACTCCAAAAACTATAACCAGAACAGTTGAAAGAATAACTGGCCGGATATCTTTCTCATCACGCAACCCCCAGGACGAATACAAGGCCAAAAGAGCACTCGCCCATCCAGCCGCCAAAGCGATCTGAAGAGAGCTTATATAGGGAACGAGCACAAACGAAACGCCCGCTGCAAATATTCCCAGATAATAAATAATCCGAATCCACGCTGAAGAAATTCCACCTCGCTGCCCCATATCCGTAAGCAAAAAGAGCCCCTCTCCAGCCCAAAACCCAATCAGAACAGTTTCCCAGAAAGCAACTAGGAACAAGGGAATTCCACTTGCAAGAAAATAATTTTGACTGCCAAAAATAACCGTAAGCTGAAAAGTTACGTAAAGAGCAATAACAGAAATACCACCTATAAGCGCTTGAAAACAATTAAGAAAAACAAAGGAAGCAATAGGTAAAGAACGGGCGGGAGAGCGTTCAGACCATATTATGCCCAGACCCATGGAGCCAAGAAATACTCCTCCAATCAAAACACACCAGACAAAAAGATCCGCAGTGAAGAAAGCCATGATCTGGGCAATCATCAACTCATAAATAAAACTTAACGAAGCAAAGAGAAAGGCAATAAAAACCATTGGAAAATTTACCATTCTTTCTTGTACACGCCTTATATGAAGCCAGTCCGTCATCACCCTAAAAGAATCTTGACTCAACCTGTGTAAAATTTTATCAAAACGCTCTCAATCAACGCCCAAAATCGAAGCATGCCCATCATGGCAAGAAGGATTACGTTCTGGGCCACTCGGTGAAATCGCAGGGCCTTTCCTTCATGTTTCATAAGAGCAAGGATCATCACACCACACATTGCGTTAAGGGCAGCTACAAAAAACACGGCCTGAATGATTCCGGTAAGAGAATACAAAAGAAAAACAAAGACGACCGAACCAAGGAAGGAACCCGCATAATCAGCTGACAAAATCGCAGCTGATGGTATCAACTTCTTTTCTAAAGAAATCTTTACAAGCAAAGGCGAAACAGCCCCAGCTATACATCCAATTATTGCAATAATCAAACAAGCCCAAACCCACAGAGCCCCATGCCCCCACCGCCAATGATCGACAAGAAAGAAACCAGAAATTCCCAAAATCCCTACAAAAAGAAGTATCAGCTGAACCGACCATAATGTGCGTGATGGATTCTTTAAATAACGCTCTATCAAGACCGGACTCAAACTCATGGAGAAAAGGAATAACCCAAAACACACACCATAACACAAAACACTGTTCTGCGAAAAACCAGCCAGAGATTGGGCCACAAGAAGCGCATAGGCCATGCTCGAAAAAGCCAGAAAGAATTTAATAATCCAAATCATATTAATAAAAATAGCGTTTAAAAGCCGACTTGTCTACAGATAAAAGAGAAAGCATTGCGAAAGAGAAAATCCCCACCCCTCAATCCCCTTAATTGGCAAATGAGATCACGCACACACCGACAACCATAAAGGCAACCGCCAAAAGCCTTTCCCTCATCCCGCTCTCTTTAAGAAACCAAAGCCCCCACAGAGATGTCATAATAATGCTCGTCCGTTTAATGGCGATCACATACGGTACAATCGTGAGTTTAAGCGCATGCATTTGAAAGATCATGACCAACGCCATACACAAGCCAATTCCTACAAGCCACGGCCAGTTAGCACGAACCTGCCGCGAAGCATCTTTCACTTTGTGAAACATAATAACGCCCAAAACCAGAGAAACCGCAAAATTAAGGGAAAAACTCCAAGTTATGGGTGAAGAATTCTGCATGCCGATCTTATCGACATTCCCGCCAATACTGTAAAGAATCGCCACAATCAGCATGTAACGACTGCCGCGTGCCTTGATCAATCGACGAAAAGGGGTAAGGAAATCCTCTTGCTGAGGATGATAATAAAGAATATAACACCCAAAAACGATCAGCACCATCCCCACAATTCCCAAAGGGCTGGGAAATTCATGAACAATAATCGGAGACGTAACCAGTAAAAATAACGGCGTGAAACTTAAAAGCGGAATGGTCAAAGACAGATCCGACATCTCAATTGACTTAAAGAAATAGACTGAGGAAACCGTCAAGATAATCGTTGATGTTAAGAGGGCAAGCCAGAAATTAAAAGATGGCCAGGCAGGGCATTCCCATAGAAAAAGAACAACCAGGAAAGGAAGTGAAAAAAAACTCACAGCCCAAGCCGTGACATAAGGACTAACACGAGTTGAAACCCGCTTAGAGAAAATATCCTGCGCAGATGTACATAAAGCTGTCAAAAAAGACAAAATTAACCACATGAGAGACATTGTATCAGAAGAGAGCAAAAGGTCACCCTTGCTCTCGTTTTCTTAATCTCCCTCGCGCAGTAAAAAGATAAGAGATAATAATTCATCTTTCATATTCCCCACCTCCTTTTTATAATGAGTCGAATATTAACGGATTTGATTACACAGGAAAGCAAAAATTAATACTGCGGATATTTCAACGAAAAACGCCTGAAAGAATCTGATTTTTTCGACCATGCCCGGGGATCTTCTTAAGAGTAAAGCCATGAGCCTCCAGCCCGCGGCGAACAACCCCAGCAACAGTAAAGGTTGACATTGTCGTCCCTGGCTGACTTAAAGAAGCCATAACAACAAAAACGTCTTCTGACCACATCTCGGGATTTTTAGCAGGACCAAACCCATCCAAAAACCATGCGTCTGCGCCAAAAAGCACTATCTGATTCTGAAGGATTGTTCTAAGAGCAGAAACAACATCATCAAACACAATCGTGAGTTTCACGCGATCGTTATTAAAAGACATCTCACTAATACTTCCCGGAACAGGTCTATACTGCGCTGCCAACGCCTCCTTATACGGCGTGATCGCTGGCCACAGCGCCAAAGCACGTTTAAGATCATCGGGTGAAACAGGGTACAACTCAACAGATACAAAATGAAGCCGCCAAGACTTCGGCGCCGACTCCTCCCATGTCTTCCAGGCACAACAAAAATCAAGCCCTGTACCAAAACCAGTCTCAATAATAGTGAACGTGCCTTGCCGCGCGGGATCCAATTTCTTAAAGCGTGCACTCAAGTCATTGCCATGACAACAAACATGAAGAGCCTCTTCATACCCGTTATCCTGACAAAAATATTGATCGTCAAAAACAGTTGACCGAGGCACACCATTGGAATCCCAGACAATAGAAGCAAAAGAATGACTTTTCATTAAGCACCAACAAGGTCCAGAAGATATGCGGGGATGTTGGTTTCAAAAGCAATCCTCTCACCGCTTATAGGATGGGTAAATGAGATGGACTGGGAATGTAGCGCAAGACGGGAGAATCGCGTATCCGCACGACCATATTTCGCGTCTCCAACAAGGGGATGTCCGTTCTCAGCAAAATGAACTCGGATCTGATTCTTCCGACCAGTCAGAAGATCGACCTTGACCATTGAGAACCGGGCCGTTTCCTTCACCACCGCATAAGAAGTTCTGGCGAATTTTCCCTCTGTACTGTCTGGGACCGAACGCATAACATAATCATCATCCTCAACCAAATGGCTTTCAAATATCCCTGACTTCTGGGCCAACCTGCCATGGACAACAGCATAATATATCTTTTTCGTATTCCGCCAGTCATCCTTAAGACGGATCTGGGCGTGTTCGTTTTTAGCAAAGATCAACAGTCCGGAAGTGTGCTGGTCAAGCCGATGGACGACAAAAACACATTTATGAGAGCGCCTGTTTCCCTTGCGAACGTATGCATTAAGATTGTAATACACATTCTGCCCCTTGTCCCAAGCCGCCGAAACGGTCAAGATCCCTGGCTGCTTCTCCCCCACAATGATGTCATCATCCTCATAAAGGATAAAAAAACCCTTGGGCTGATATTTTCCAGGAATCTTAGTTCTAGGATTTAATAGTGACATGAGGAAATTGTACCACGAAGAAGAAATGAACAAAAGGATGAAACAGTTGCGCAACATCAATGACTTGACCAACTTTAAGGGGCCTCCCTCTTTCCCCTCCCAAAGATCACTTTTCATAAGACGCCATAGGCATATTCTTTACAAAATAGGCTTCCTAGAAATAATAACTGCCTCTAAATAAATTCTAAACTGTTGCAATTCCTTTTAACATGCTTGTATATTTTCAGGACTTTATGATATCTTAATTTATAAAGAAACTTGCTATGCTTTTGAATACAGACTAAAATTTTTAGGGCATTTATAATGTGCCCTATCCACCATACGGGATCCCAAGGAGACGAACATGGAC
>JADGCU010000032.1:4339-13674 GCA_015228785.1 Candidatus Omnitrophota bacterium | reverse complement strand
GCAAGAACTATTAATTTCTCAATGCCCCATGACATGAACCCAAAGATCCCCAATGAATATTTCTCCGTGCATTGGCAGGGAACCCTTCTGGTTCCTACGACAGAAACCTATACCCTTGCCATGGTTGTTGATGATAGGGCCGATTTATTCCTTGATGGCGAACTTATATTAAACGGTCCATGGGGACATTCTTCAAAAGAAATCTTCCTTAAAAAAGGCCCCCATAAAATAGCCATCAAATATGTTCAAACATGGGGAGAGGCATACTTAAAACTTTACTGGGCAAGGAAAAAAGACCCTGAACAAATCATTCCGGCGAAATATCTACGATTTGATATTAAGCAAAGCATTTTACTCTATGAATCGTTCACTTGTCTTCCGGAAGTTGATTTATCAAAGATACAGCCAATAATTCGCAAGACTAAAGCAGTTTTACGTCATAGATAAAAAATGGAGACCGCACACTACATTCTAGCCCCTCTTCCTACTTCTCAAACAATCAGAATCTCAGGCTACTTCTCCCCCACAGTGATGTTATCATCCTCATAAAGGACAAAAAACCCTTGGTCTACTGTTTTCCAGGAATCTTAGTTTTGGGATTTTAAACTGACATGATAAAGAATATCTTTTCTTCACGCATCGAAACTCTAAAAGACCACAATCAACTACGCACTTGAAAATACTCCCGTGTTTCTTTAACGATAACGCGATTCAAAACGATCAACACAATCAAATTTGGAATTGCCATCATAGCATTGGCACAGTCAGCAAAATTCCATACACCTGGCAAGCTTAAAACAGACCCAACAAACACCGCAACAACCCAGAGAAAACGATAATACTTGACCGCGTGGACACCTAAAAGATACTCCACGCTCTTCTCGCCGTAATAACACCAGCCCAGAATGGTCGAGAATACAAAGGTTGCAAGACCCACAAACAAAACAACCGGCCCAACGATAGGAATATCCTCAAAGGCTGCCTTGGTAAGCGCCGCCCCATTTAGTCCGTGTACCCACTGACCGGATGACACAACAACAATTCCTGTCAACGCACAAATCACAACTGTATCCCAGAATGTCCCCGTTGATGACACCAGAGCCTGTTCAACGGGATTTCGGGTTCTTGCAGCAGCAGCTACGATCGGCGCGCTCCCCATACCTGATTCATTAGAAAAGAGTCCGCGTGCGACACCAAAGCGAATCGCCTCCTTCATCCCGGCTCCCAGAAATCCACCGATCGCGGCCTGCCCGGAAAATGCGCTATGAAAGATCGTCGCTACGGAATCCAGGATACGATCAGCATGGATAAAAAGAAGAATCAGACATCCCACAATATAAAAAATAGCCATGAAGGGCACGAGTTTTTCGCATGCGCTCGCAATCGAACGGATGCCCCCCAAAATGACAAGAGCTGTTATCGCCGTGATCACAGCACCTGTCATCCATCGTGGAATGTGAAATGTGTCGTTGGTCAGGACAGCAAGAGAATTAGCCTGCACCATATTCCCGATGCCAAAAGCCGCAACCGCGCAAAACCCCGAGAAAAGAAGCCCCATCCAGCGACAGTTCATCCCGTATTCCAGGGCATACATGGGACCGCCGCACATCTCTCCCTGAGCATTAATTCGGCGGTATTTGACAGCCAAAAGCGCCTCGCCATATTTTGTCGCGATACCAAAAACACCCGTGAGCCACATCCACAGGACCGCCCCTGGCCCGCCGGAAGCCACAGCCGTCGCAACACCAACAATATTTCCCGTGCCGATCGTGGCCGCAAGCGCGGTCATCAACGCACCGAAAGAACTGATATCTCCGGGCTCCTTAGTTTCTCTTGAAAAGGACAGCCTGATCCCCAAGGGCAAGCGCTTCTGAATGAATCCCAAACGAAAGGTAAGAAAAAGATGCGTGCCACATAAAAGAACCAGCATAGGCACGCCCCAAAGCAAGCCATTGAGGTTTGAAAGAAAAATCTCTACTCCGGCCATGATCCTCCTTTGTTATTTGGGCTCGAAGAAAGCTGTTTCCAAATCCGATTAAATACTTGAAAATACCCAGACATAATATATTTTCACAACACAAAAACCTAATGTGTCCCGACCATTGGCTCCTTAACTATCATAATAATCCTCTTTTTCGAACTTATCTTTTTCTTTGCTGAGCGCTTCTCGAACATAATTTTCTATCATACGCATTTCGCGGGCCCACATATCATGATCGTGTTTCTTATGCATAGCCGCTTCAGGACCCTCCATCGTTTTATCCTTTCCGACAGCCTCTGAGTGTACGAAGAATTTATTGATCCGCTCCACAATCAAATGAGAAGAACCACTTTTATTAAAATAATCAACACCAAGCGCATTTCCTAATTCGGGAGTTATCATGCCCTCCTGAGAAGTAACAACAAGAATTGGCAAATGCGTCAAATTTTATATAATGAACGACCGTATAACCACCCATGACAGGCATAACAATATCCAGAACGACAAGGTCGGGCGCCCGCTTCTCAATCGCAGCAACAGCCTCCTTGCCCTCTCTTGCTTCCTCTACTCCATACCCCCGCACGACAAATAAGAACAGATAGAAACTTTTGAAATGCCGGATCATCATCAACAATTAAAATTCTTTTCATGTGCCTTTTATGTTTTCAATTTATCGTTCCCAAATCCATTGTTTATTTCTTAATAAAAAACACTAAAAGATATTACATTCTCAACACCAATACTTACCTTCTCGTTCGCTCGAGATCAATGTGTCCCTGCGCCGGGTCAAGATCAACAAGACGAACACGAACTTTTTGCCCCACTGCCATTCGCTCTGCACCACGCGTGACCCGTCCTTCCACTGGCGGATCCATCAGACGAACATAAGTTCCTTTCTCCGAAGCGCCCGTCACGATCGCATCAAAGATTTCCCCCACGCGTCCATTCATCAGAACCGCGGCTTCCACCTTACGCATAAACCGCTCAACCTTCTTAGAAGCCTTGTCCCGGTCTGTACACCAGGCCGCATGCTCAATCAATTCTTTTCTTGTATACGGCGACTGGCTTCCTAAAAGCACAGCCTTAAGAAGCCGCTGAATGATCACATCTACATACCGACGATTGGGCGCCGTGGCATGGGTATAATCCATAACCGCCAGGCCAAAATGTCCAATGGGCGGCTTGCCAGGTTCAAGCATGGTGTATTCACCGGGTCCCAACAGCTTAACGATCGTAAGCGAAAGATCAGGAAAACGCGCTGGATCAGCAGCCTTACGCTTCAACAGAAACTTAGAAAGCGCCTTAGCGTCAGGCTCAATCGGCAGTCGCTCCTGAAAAATGGCCGCAACTTCCATAATTCCAGGCCAGTTCTTGGGAATCCGCACAACACGCTGAATGACCGGTACTCCCGACTTCTCTAGTCTGTCCATAACCGTTCGGTTAGATGCGATCATAAAATTCTCAATCAAATATTGCGCCCGGTTCTCCTGAGGTAAGATAAGGGCAATGACAACCCCATTCTCCTTAACTGCTCGGGCTTCAAGACTTTCCAATTCCAATGCGCCCTGTTCCAAGCGAAAGGCCTTCAAGCGCTCCGCCGCTTCATCCTGAAGACGAATTTGATCTTCAAGCCCCGCGATATCAGCGAACAACTGCGGTGGCGTACCACGTCCCTCAATCCATGCGCCCACCTCTTCATAAACAAGCTTGGCCTTATTCACAACTTTTGCTCGATAAATATCCCCCTGACGAATATTACCATTCTTAAGAACCGCAAATTCAATAACAACTGCCATCCGCTCCGCACCAGGACGCAGTGATGACAAATTTGTCGATAACCTCTCAGGAAGCATAGAAAACGTTTCAACCCCCGTATAAACCGAGTTCCCGTTCTCTGATGCGTGTACATCTGTCTTGGACCCTTTGGGAACAAAAAGATCAACATCAGCAATCGCGACCTTGACCAAAATCTCCTGTCTAGGCCCACGCTCACAATATTCAATCTGATCCAAATCCAACGAGTCAATATTATCAATCGATGACCACAGAAGATGGCGCAGGTCCTTCACGCCTTCCTGCTTGCGACTAACAAGATAACTTTCCTTAATGCCCTCCACCTCACGAATGACATACTGAGGAAACTCCGCACGAAATCCGTAACGAAGCATGGATTCCTTGGCAATTCTTTTTAAATCAATATCCTGATAATTAGACAAGGAATTCTCCTTTTCATTGATGTGTGGTCATTATTGTATCCAAAGAGAAAGACTGAGGCAAGGAATACCCTGTCAGAAAAATAGACTATTTCTCCCACGTACGCTTCAGAAACTCCTCGCGACCTGATCCTTTTTTATAGAGATTGTAGTGCAGGACATTCTTTTTGTAATATTTCTGATGGTATTCTTCGGCCGAATAAAAAGGTTGAGCTGGAAGAATCTGAGTTGCAATGGGCTTTTTGAACCGGCCAGATGCTGCCAAAATGTTTTTTGACGCCTCAGCAAGATTCTTTTGACCCTCATCCATATAGAAAATAGCAGACTTATACTGCGTACCCTGGTCAGCAAACTGGCCACCTGTATCTGTCGGGTCGATCGTCTGCCAAAATATAGATAAAAGCTGATTAAAATCCGTGGCAGCAGGATCATAGGTGACTTCTATAGCCTCCACATGTCCTGAATCACCTCTTGAAACCTCCTCATAGGTCGGATTCGGATTTCTTCCACCCGTATAACCGACAGTCGTTTCCACAACGCCCGGAATCTGATCAAACGGCGGCTGCATGCACCAAAAACACCCGCCAGCAAAAATGGCCTTCTTAAGTTCTCCCGATGAAGCATGGTCTCTGCCTGGCATGAGCCCTCCTAAGAATAAAAACACCATGATAAATAAGATCCTCTTCATACTTTTTTTGTCGGCTCACAAGACAATATCTTACTTGCTAAATTCTTCCCCATCCTTACTCTTCCAAGACTCCAGAATGATAAGAATTCAAAACAGCGACTAGAAGAACATCCCGTTTTATGTATAATATATTTAATGAAAAAGATCACAATCAGATCCCAGAAACGTAACGAAGCCATTGATATCACACCGAATATTCGCAAGTATCTCGATGAAAAAAGGGTCAACTCAGGCATCATCACGGTCTTCTCACCGCATACAACCGCAGCCATCACGGTCAATGAGAATACAGACCCCAATGTCCGCTACGACCTGATTAACCATCTCAATCACCTTGTCCCTGCTGAAAGCGCCTTTACTCATGTGGAAGGAAATTCAGATGCCCATATCAAGACATCTCTCTTCAGCCCTGCTCAAACGCTGATCGTTGAAAACGGCCAAATACAGCTGGGAACCTGGCAGGGCATCTACCTAATGGAATTCGACGGGCCACGCACACGCGAAGTCTGGCTCCAATTCACCTCTGGCTAAAAAAGACCCACCCTTTTCCTCATAACACAGGTCGATCTAAAGGATGCTCTGGAAAAATATCGATTGTTGATAAAATATAATCACCGGGCAACCTGCAATCCCTCGCTCCTTGAAGAACCCGATCCAAATAGGCCTTCGACGGCCTTCCTGGAACCTGTGCAGGACGCACATACATCCATGCCGTCAACTTTTCACGACCTGGACGCTGAACACTCATCTCCATACGAGAATAATATTGGGGATATCCCTCATACTGATCGAGCCTCTCCAGGTGATCCCGTGTAATCTCAAAAAGACCTCCCCAAACAACATCGTCAGCTGATTTCACAATATTGGCCACTGGGCCTCGCCAAAAGGAAGAATACCCGTCAAAAACAAGCCAATACCCTTCAAGCTCACCTGAACCGATGAATTTTGCTCCTGGAGCCCTTTCGCTCAACATCTGTTGATGGCTCATATTTGATCCGTAAGCGAAATAAAACATCCCCTGCTCCATCAAAACCCGATCTCAAATAAATCTCTACGCCATGCCTTCCTGATCACTTCCAAGGACATCAATAAGGCTATCCACAACCCGTGGATTAAACTGGGTTCCTCGATTCTTACGCAACTCCGCAACAGCTTCTTCTTGCGAAAGAGCATGACGATAAGCCCGAGAAGAAGCCATGGCATCATAGGCATCCGCCACAGAAATAATCTGAGCGAAAATATTGATCTGATCGCCACTCAAGGCATCAGGATACCCCTTGCCATCATAGCGCTCATGGTGACCGCGCACAATCGTCAGCATTTCCTGATTCAAAGAAACCGGCTTCAAAATATCTTCACCAATCGCAGGATGATTTCTAATAACCTCCCACTCCTCAGAGGTGAGCTTTTCCTTTTTATTAAGAATATTATCTTGAATAGAAAGCTTCCCGATGTCATGAAGAATCGCGATCTGTTTAAGGGCTTCAACCGAATCAGCGGGAAAGCCCATCTGGACCGCGATCTTCCCCGCATACTCCGCCACTCGCTCAGAGTGACCGCGCGTATAAGGGTCCTTCGCTTCGACAACACGAACAAGAGACTGAATGACACCATAGAAATACCTATGATTCTTGCGCTGCGACTCAATCAACTCCTCTGTCATTTTATTAAAGGCATCGGCAAGTTCTGCGATTTCCCCATCATCTCTGACACTAACTTTAGACCAAAGGTCGCCCTTACTAATGCGCCGGGTCCCCTCCACAAGATCCCTAATAGGCCCTGTAATGTGTCGAGTAAACATAAACCCGAGAATAAATGAAAGAAAAAGGCCTAACACAAAAATCAAGGCCACTCGCCGCTGAACGACCTTTTGTATCGCATAAATATCAAAGGCCAGAATATCAACACCCAAGACTGCTACGGCCTTGCCCGAATCATCCAGAATAGGCGCATATCCCGAGAGAGTCACTCCCCATTCATCAACCTCTAGTTTTCGGTCAGCGGTCGCCCCATCAAAAGCCTTCATCATTTCCGAAAAACGAAGAGCATTGTACTTATCCCCTGGATAAGCGGTCACCCCCTCTTTCTTTTTTATTTCCGGATCTGAGTCAACGATAAACTGCCAGATCCCTTCGTAATCTGTCCGAGTGAGAATATAAATAGAATCAATGGGTTGATTCTGGCTCTTGATCAGATTGAGTTTCTTGGCAATGTCCTGATAAAAAGACGTCTTCATCCCTTCTCGATTTAACGGGATAGACAAAAGTGTCTGGGAATCAATGGCCACAGATGCAGTACTGGCAATAACTTTTAACTTGTCACGCAGCTGCTCAAACTGGGCGTGAAGAATATACTGATGGATAAGAACTGCGGAAAGCCCTAAAACAAAAAGAAGGGACGATATAGCGGCTAAAATAACCTTGAACCGGAAACTTTTTAGAAACCGCTTCATTCTGGCCATGCCCACAAACCTCCCAGTTAATTTATCTTATAATAACACATTCTCTCAACACTGGCGTATCACAACAACTCGACACCTAAAACCTTCATAAAAAAGCCGGACATATCATCCGGCCTTCTAATAACGCTGCTTAATCATTTGCTATGATCATTTGTCTTTCCTAATAATATCCCAAAGTTTCTGCCCCACCATTCTTCACTCCCTGTACCTTCGACTCAACCACATACGCTCAACCGCCTTTCTGAAAGCCGTATTGATCGCTATGCTTTCCTTGGTCAGTTCCGGATCTAGCATAGAAGTCCTCATAATCACATCCGCCATCACGGGAGGCTGGTCCTTACCAATATCAACACGATGAAGGGCCTCTTCCAGAACATGCGGCAAAAGCTTCTTCATGACATTACACGCCACCAATCGAATGCGCCCGTATTTATCCTTATTACCGGTATAGCCGAACATCCGACAAATCAAAGGCCTGAGGGCATAGACACCGCAGCGCCCCTGATTCTGCTCCCCTTCATCCGGAATATAAAAGACGCATTGTCCCGGAAAATCCCTGTTTTCCGTCTCCTGCCACCAGGCCTCGGCCTCTCCCCGACGAAGCAACTCCTCCGCCAACGGAAGCATTTCAAGAACTGTTGTTTCCACATTCGAATTCGCACAACAATGTCCACAACGATCAGGACATCCCAAACCCACCTTCTTACGAAAAGACTGTGTAGCCCGGTCTACCTCAACATAAATACGACGGACAGATCGAATCTTAATCTTCACATCATACGGTGAAGAATAAAATAACCGCCCTATCACAGCATGCCAAAATCCTGAAATCCTGCCTAAAAAGTTGTCTATCATAAATGGTTTTCTACCCCATACTATCCCTATATCTTCTCATCGCAAATTATTTCTTAACAGGGGCAGAAAGACTGTTCTTCTTACGTTTGGCCTCCCGCCTTATCTGAAGAGCCTCATTTTCTGCCTTAAACTCAACCGGAGACAATTCCTGGGCCTTGTTATAAAAAACATCAGCCTGGTACTGATTCCCCAAAGACATATAAATATTCCCAATAATAAAGTAATTTTCATATACATTCGGAGAGCGACGAATTGCCTCGAGATAAAACCCCTCTGCTTGTTTTAAGATCCCTACATGACCTGTTGTCATATAAACCCGCGTATAAAAATCCCCCGAACCAGCGGGCAAATAACTGCTCCACAAATCCCACTCTTTAGCATGTGCTAAAGACTCGACGACATTAGCAGGAATATTCGCTCGTTTCCCGTATCTAGCCTCATAATAATAAACATACCCTCCAACCAATCGAATAAGAATGCCCAGCATAAGAGCACAGGTCACAAAGACAACCGCTGAGAGAAATCGGTTTACAAGCCATGTTCTCGCATCGACAGACATTGCGGCCTGTCGAGTCAATGCGCAAAAAACAGCCAACATCGTCCAGCCATATAAAGCTATATTAGGCTTAAGGAATGTAAAACTGAATAAATTATCAATAAAAAAAGCCACAAGCCCCCATGCAAGACCCATCACAACCAAGGCGTTTTTCTCTGTACTCATCGACTTCATCGATGTCAACGCCTTGCGGAAAAAACCTATCACAAGTAAAACAATCCCAGAGAATCCAAGGATCCCTGCTTCAACCCAAACCTGAAAATATGAATTATGAGCATACATACTAAGGCCGCCGGTGTCCGTGGCGAATTGCCGACACATAATCCCAAACGTCCCCCAGCCATGTCCCCAAAAAGGCTTCTGTGCCAATAAGCCAAAAATCTCACGATAATATGAAAGCCGCGGTGCCAGTGCCGACAAAAAATTCTTCCGAAGGATCACCCACAAAAAAAGACCAAGAAAACAAAGAACCGCAAAAACAAGAATCCCTTTTCTCTGTTTAGACCAAGCATAAATCCTCCATCTTTCCCAAAGAATTGGCGAAAGCACTAGAGTCGCCAATATCAAGCTTACCCACCCTA
>JADGCU010000032.1:0-4329 GCA_015228785.1 Candidatus Omnitrophota bacterium | reverse complement strand
GAAGGAAAATGTAAAAAGAAAGCATCCCAGAAATACGGGCCACGTTGTCACCACAACAATTCTCTGCCACATACTTTTCAAGCGAAAAGGAAGAACAAGAGCCAGAGGAAGGATCAAAAGCAGATACCCTGAAAGACTATTAGGCCAGCCCAAGAAAGAAACAACCCGTCGATTAACTAAAATATAATAAAAACTTTCATTCATCCCTCCCGAATGCGCGTCATTAGAAATCAGGGGCCTGCTCCACAAATAAATAAACTCCCTAATACCATAAGCAGATACCACAAGGGCCATAACCAAGAGGAAAAACAAGGCCCAACGGATGCGCTTGGGCGTATCCAGAACATCTCCCAACATATAAAAGAAAACAATCTGTGCCCCCAAAACAAGAACCCCCATGAGAGACGATGGAAAATCTGCTGTATAAAAGAGTGAACATACCGCGCCCCCGCCAAGAAGTCCCAGCGGAAGATCAAGCCCGCTTTCTTTGATTGGCTCAAAGCGCATAAACTTGATCATTGCCCAGATCACAGCAAGAGAGAAAATAACGGCCGCCACCGCTACATTCGCAAAATCCTCCCTGAAAATGATCTCGGTGCCCCCCAAGAATTTCCAGATCACAAGCCTCAGAACAAGCACCCCACCCAATAAAACAAGAAGAACATCGGGCCACACAGACCGCTTATCATCTCTATGAACAGTACTGCTTTTCATGTCCGCCTAAACCTCATAATCTGCCACAGCACGATCATCCCGGACAGACATAACAAAAGCCTTCACCGCCTCATGCTCCGGATGTGTTTGATAATCTGAGAGCGCCTGTCGAGACACAAACTCACTATAAAGAGCAACATCCCAAGAGCCATCCACACAACTGTAGTCAACCCCAACCTCAAGTTTCATCATGCCGGGAATACGACCATTAAGGGCCTCAAGCCTGGCCTTGATGATCCCGGCATTCATTGCCCGGTCATGGCCATTGGCCGTGTTCTTCAACTTCCACAAAACAATATGCTTGATCATAAAGAAAAAACCTCATTGACCTCGAAAGATATCGACCGAAAAAGTTTTTTATTTTAACGCGCCCCTTCTGTAAATACGAGAAAAAAGACAAGAAGCGTTGGCGCATAAAAAAGCCCCTGCCTACCTTATAAAATAGGACAGGGGCCAGACAAAAAAAGACTCACCTAAAACGACCAGTTCACGATCGGCAAAAACTCAAAAGGCTCCTTATTGCCGTTATAATTGCCAAGACCGATCTGCAACCCATCAAGAGACTTGGCATAATTGATCAAGCCAAGCTGAAACCCGTGCATCTCACCTGCGACGTTAACAAAACCACCCTGGAATCCTTTAAAGCTGCTATCGTTATAATTCACAAAACCCAGATTAGCACCTGTCGACTCCGCAAGACTCACGTTAAGAAGCCCACTTTGAAGCCCCACAAAACGCCCCCTTGTAAAATTAACAGCGCCAGACTGCCACCCATGAAAGAAACCTTCTGTCCAACTGACAAGCCCCCACTGAAGACCCGTGAAATCCCCTTCCGTAATATTCACCCACCCGTTCTGAAGACCTACAAAGCGCTGGCCCGTACGATTGACAATACCCGCCTGCCATCCATAGAAGTTCTGATCCACCCAATTGCCCAGCCCCCATTCAACGCCTGAAACCTCACCCTTCGCCCTGTTGACGCCGAGCAAACTCAAACTGAATCCACTGACATTCTCATTGACCTGATAAAACAAATTAAGACGCACACCACGGATCGATTCACTCTCCGGCACCATTTGTACGGGATTAAAGACCGATAACTGCAAAGGTTTCGGCTCCGCAGCTCCCGCAACCCCAATAACCAGAAAACACAGCATAAGAGCTAGCCCAAAAGTTCTGTTAAACATAACACCCTCCTTTGTTAGTAATTATCTTGAGAAAAGTAATTTATTCTACATCAACACAACAAAAAAGAAAAGAATTCACATCCCTCTCTAAGAATATCTTTCTGATAAATCTTCTAGGCCGATTTTTTTATCGGACCGTCCTGAAGAAGCTGAAGGGTGAACGTTGTCCCCGCCCCAAGCTTACTCTTCACAGTGATTATCCCTTGATGCTGCTCAACGATCCCATGGACAACGGAAAGCCCTAACCCTGTCCCCTCCCCAATAGGCTTCGTCGTAAAAAATGGATCAAATATCTTAGATAACACCTCTTCTGAGATGCCTCGCCCCGTATCTGTGACCTCAACAAAAACATTTCTCCCCTCCACATAGGTCTTAATCGTAATTGCTCCTCGATTCTCGATCGCTTGAATCGAATTCGATAACAAATTAATAAAAACCTGAAGTATCTGCTGTTCTTTGAAACAGATCAAAGGAATTTGGCCGTAGTCTTTCCTGACCTCTATCTTCTGTTTTAATTCGTTGGCAATGATCCCGATAGCGCCATCAATACACCGATGAAGATCCCCATACTCAAAGCCCCCGACATCAGGATAAGCAAAAATCTTAAGATCCTGAACAATCTTTTTGATCCTCTCCGCGCCACGAAGAGTCTCGTCGACCAATTGAGGACAATCCTCAAGGATTTGGGGAATATTAAATTTATGCGCCAATTGCTCATACCGCTCAACATCAGAAGACAGAGCGACCAAACTCTTAAGAAACACGCCTATCTTTTCTTCGTATTCGCGAAGAACCGCCAGATTGCATAAAATATAAGCTGTCGGATTATTAATCTCATGGGCAATCCCAGCAGCCAACTGCCCCAGAGAGGCCATTTTTTCTGCCTGTACCATCCTGGTTTGAAAAGCCACAAGCTGTTCATACGCGCTCTTCAACTCGATAGCCTGCTTACGCAACTCCGTCACATCCCGAATGATCCCAACAAGGATCTTATTGTTGCCATTATCTGTATATAACGTCTTCTTTGTAATAATCGTCCTGGTATTCCCCTCCCCATCAGTAAAAAATTCCTCATTAACATTCTCTTTCCCGGAACTAAAAACCTCCTCGTCTTTGGCCCAGAAAACATCTGCTTCTGCCTTAGGAAAGAAGTCATAATCACTCTTACCGATCAGTTCCTCCTTTTTCTTCCCCATAAACTCACAAAAAACATCATTCAAAAGAATCCACGTATGCTTCCTGTCTTTAACAAAGATCGGATCCGCGATCGAATTGATGATCTTGTCCAAATATGCCCGCGATCCTTCAAGCGCCATCTCTGTCTTTCGATGACCTTCTACTTCTAACATCAGCCTTTCATTCGCCCGAGTCAACTCTATCGTCCGTATTTGGATCAATTCCTCCAATCGCTCAGAATATTCTTTAGATTGCTCCTCAAGTCTCTTGCGAGAAGTAATGTCCTCAAACAAAACAAATATCTTACGAACCACGGGAACTCCAGATATGAATATCGTCTTAACAGTGTGATCCTTGCAGGTCACCTGATACTCTCCCCCCTTGATCTCTCCCCCTTCCGCAAGTGCCTTCTGGACACGCTTCATCCAACCGGCAACAACTTCTTTGCGATACTCCTCATCTGGATACGCCTGAGCCCACCATCTATCCATAGTAGGGATGTCTTCAGGCAAATACCCAAAAACTTCGACGGCTTTCTGATTAATATGCTCGATCACCTGATCCATACTGACAATCGCCATAGCCATGGGAGACCGTTCAATGATCTTCCGAAAACGCTCTTCGCTTTCTCGGATCCGCCTTGCCATCACAACCACAATGCCAACAATAAAACCAGAAATAACAAATACAACAAAAGTAATCAATATAATCAAAAACGTCGTCCGTTGGCTGATCTCCTGAGAAATCCGTTCCAATACATTTTCAAAGATACTTCCCGAAAGCTCCAGATCATCTAGCGCATCCTGTAATCTATAAAACAACAACAAATCCTTTTTTGAAAACTGACCGGTCTTAAGACTTTCTTTTAAGACCACATCCTCAATAAGCTCCTTATAAGAATACAAAACAAGTTTCTCCCCAAGGGGAGTCGCCAGGATCCGCTTAAAAAGATTTCTACTATTGTAAAACTTGTTTTTCGTCAACACCCAGGCTTCACGAGCCCCATGGATATATTTAATCGTCGAAGGATGAAGCAGGGTTTTATAAGGACTTTTCTCAAAGAAGCGCAACGAAGCCTCAAACTCATCCTGCTGAACTTGCCATTTCTCAAGCTGCTTCTTAACATCCTCCAAACCTTGTTTGATATTTCGGCTCCGCTCATACTGGCCCCGGAACGAGGCGAAAGAAAAAGTCTTCAACGATGTCTCATGTAAAGAAATCCACTGACCCTCTGCCTTGCACCCCTTCATTT
>JADGCU010000091.1 GCA_015228785.1 Candidatus Omnitrophota bacterium | reverse complement strand
TTCTTCAAAGGCCTTCAGCTGTTCTTTGGTGAAGATCTGTTCTTTCTTCTCACGTCGGTTATAAAGATAAAGTCCTGTAAAGTCTTGAAAAGGGTAGAGTCTCAGCGCATTGGCCACGATGGTGACAATTTCACGGTCAGGCGCCGTTTGGGGCTTGAAATCGCTTTGGGTGAATTTGAAGCGGATGCGGTTTTTGATCTGTTCTGTGAGAAATTCGGTCCAGGTTACTGGTTTATAGGAAAGAGTGCGCCCATTCCTGTCCCCGATGAGGTTTTTGTCGCCGATGACCTCGTTTAATTCGCGCAGGTAGTATTCTTCATAAATAGCCCCGGTCATAAATTCTTTGAGGTCACGCAGGAAGAAAGTATTCTTTGTTGCTACGCCCTGGGTGATATCCGCGATCATGACGACAAAGAATTGGGGCGCATCCACTTCTTTTACGTTGAAGAAGATTTCTTGAAGGCCTTGATAGATGATCTGTTTCTTCTTGGTGTAGGCCTCATTATAGTTCATGCCGTAGGTTCCCGCATCAGCCGGGAGGACATCAGGGACAATATCATAGGTGTATGAAAATTTTCTGTCCTCATTAAAGGCGCTATCTAGGGATAAAAGGGCGTAGGGGGTGGTTTTGCGTTCCGGTTTTGCTCCGGGATCAGAAGATGGTTTAACGCCGAATAGGGGGTCGGTGATCGCCAGATAGATCCACTGCGTCTGGTTGACCATGCGTGTTGTAATGGCGATATTGCCTTCTTTTTGGCAAAAGGTAACGAGCTTGGCCTCTGCCTCACGCGGGGTGTATGTTTTGTCTTTCATCCAGCCGCAGCCCGATTGATTACAGGCGAGAGCAAAGATTAAGAAAAGGAACGAAAAGCGTAAAGAATTCTTCATGACGGTTTATATCAAGAGCCTTGTTTGAGGTTTTAGTCCAAATTTATCAAAGATGGCCTGGATCTCGTCGTATTCAAGCTCGCCCTTTGTTTTTAGTTCGAGAGCAAAGGCATCCAGGAGATCACGATGCCGGGTCAGGACATCGGTGGCGTCTTGGAGGCAGGACTGTAGGATCTCCTGCACATCCTCATCCAGTTTCTCCTTGGTTCGTTCGGAGACATGTGGCGGGCTGTAACGCGTGGCGCCTTGAGATAGATCGCCGAGATAGCCGCTTTTTCCCATGCCCCAGTTCCAGACCATTTGACGTGCGATCGTGAGGGCGCTTTGAAAGTCCGCTGACACGCCACTTCCCGTCGTATTGAATTTGATCTTTTCCGCCGCATAACTGGCCAGAGACATTTTGATCTTGGCAAGATAGGCTTCTTTACTGACGATGTTGATCTCCTCGCGTGCGCGTGGAGCGACGAAGCCGAGGGATCCCTTGTGGGGAATAATGGTCGCCTTGATGACATCGTCCGTCGGATCGAGAAGATATCCGATGATCGCATGTCCTGCTTCGTGATAGGAGACCCATTCTTTTTCTTTTTCCGATAGGATGGTGTTTGATTTCTCCCCGTAAAGGATTCTGTCATATGCCTGGGAGAGGTGCTTGAAGGAGATGACATCTTGGTTCTCGCGTAACGCGAACATGCCGGCTTCGCGGACCATATTGTCGATATCGGCTGGTGAGAACCAAAGAGTCTTGCGCGCCAGCATTTCGGAGTTGACATCATCTGTGGTTTTGACTCTTTTGAGGTAGAAGTCAAAGAGCAATTTGCGTTCTTTGAGATTGGGACGCGTGACATAGATCTTGCGCTCGAAACGACCGGCACGCAGGATGGCTGGATCAAGCATGTCTTCCGTGGCGTTGGTGGCCCCCAGAAGAACGATATTGTTTTCGTTTTGCCTGAGGCCATCGACCTCGGCGAGGAATTGATTGATCGTGTTGTTTTCTTCCGAGATCGCGCCGCCGCCTGTCTCCAGAGTGCGCGGATGAGCGAAGGAGTCCATCTCATCGATAAAAATGATACATCCGCCTTCTGAGCGGGCGAGCATGCGGGCTTCTTTGAAAAGTTGCATGACGCGTTTGGGGCCTGTGCCGTGATAGACGCCGGCGAAGAATTCGCTGCCGGTCATGGAGATCATGGGGAATCCGGCTTCCGTGGCCATGGCTTTGGCGATATAGGTTTTGCCGCAGCCGGGAGGCCCCATGAGAAGGACGCCCTTGACGATCTTGCCGCCAATGGCCTGGATGCGCTGTCGGTCTTTGAGAAGATCCACGATCTCTTTGGCCTCACGCTTTGCGGACTCCATCCCGATGATATCCTCCCATTTCACATTCACGCTTGAGGAGAGGAGTTTCGTGCCGCAGCTTCCGGCGTTAGATCCTGGGCTGCTGGATGTTTTTTCAATGGAACGGATCACGCGTTCGATGGCCTTGTCAAGGTCATCTTGATTAGCGATAGAGCGTCCGGCGCGCATGGCGATGATGGCAGATTCGCGGACCGCATTGTTGATATCAGCCGGTGAGAACCAGTGCATTTTGTCTGCGACGGCCTCAAGCTTGATGAGAGGATCACTTGAAATCTTTTTAAGATAGAATTTGAGAAGGTCTTCACGATCTTTGGCCGTGGGTTTATTGATCTCGATCTTGCGGTCAAAACGGCCTGAGCGCATGATCGCGGGTTCCAGCTCTTCTTCAGGAACATTCGTCGCCGCGATGACGACGATATTATTTTCTGTTTGGCGCAGTCCATCAAGTTCGGTGAGAAATTGATTGACGGTGGCGCTGTGGTCTGTGGTGGCACCGCCGCCCATGTCTGCCTGGCGTGGGCGGGCGAAAGAGTCGATCTCATCAATAAAAATGATGCAGCCGCCCTCGATCTTCGCCATTTTGCGCGCTTCCTTAAAGAGGGCTTTGACACGAGCGGCCCCGATGCCCATGAACATGCCGACGAATTCACTTCCTACGGCTGAGAGAAAAGGCAGGCCTGCTTCTGTGGCGATCGCTTTGGCCAAGTATGTTTTTCCGCAGCCAGGGCCTCCGACGAGGAGCGTTCCTTTAATGATGTTACCGCCGATGACTTTGAGAAGTTTTCTATCTTTTAAGAATTGTACAATTTCCCAGGCCTCTTTTTTGGCCTGTTCCATGCCAATGACCTCATCCCATTTGATGTTAGCTTTTGCATGTGTGGCTGTATCGCTTCCTAAGAATTTAGCGATGCCGCCACCCATCATGAAATAGTAAAGGACGCCGTAGAGAGAAACGAAGATTACGCCTTGAACGATCCCCATAAAGAGGTACATGCCCATTTGAGCTGTCATTTGTTTGCGGCTGAAGGATTCCATTTGCGCAAAACTGGAGAAGCCTGCGACCAGCATGGCAATGACAGTGAAGATAAAAGCTGCGGCAATGAAGATGATGAGATATTTGAGCCAGTTGACGCGCAGATAATTCCAGAGTTTCATTTTTGCCATAAAATCCCCTTTAATGTTTTTGATCCAGATTTTTCATTCCATATTTTTTGTCGTTGTTGGTTCGACGAATACAGAAATGCGAAATCCGGGTTGAAAAACGCAACGTAAGGATAACACAGGCAATAATATGCGTCAACATTTGGTATATGAGGAGCGGTCCCTTTAAGAGTTCTTCATTTAGTTGATGCAGGCTATTTTCATTTTTGATAATGATAGGGCTGAAAAAAAGTATTTGACAAATTGTTTTTAAATGCTATATTTACTACCAAGTTGGTAGTGAAAGTGGGGAATGAATGAAGCTTTCGACAAAGGGACGTTACAGCACAAGACTTATGATCGACTTGGCCTTGAATGGGGCTAAGGGGCCTGTTCTTTTGAAAGATATTGCCAGGCGCCAGGATATATCAGAGAAGTATCTTGGCCATTTGGTACCACTTCTGAAAAGTGCGGGGCTGATCAATGCCACGCGCGGTGCGAATGGGGGTTTTACGTTGGCCAAGCCTGCGGCCACGATCACGTTGAAGGATATTGTTGTGGCTGTGGAAGGGCCAGTTTCGCTGATCGATGATTCCAAAGAAACGCTTAGTGGTTTTTGGGCAAGGGCAACGGATGCGATTTTGGGAACGCTGGAGTCGTTTTCGTTGGCAGCTATTGCGGAGGAACAAAAGAATAAGGCAGAGGGCAATAATTACGTCATTTAATAGGGAAGAACATATTTAGTAAATTAGTAAAAAGAAAATGAATAAAGGAAAATGAAAATATGGCGAACGCAGCATTAAAAAACAATTTAAGACGGGAAACTCTTGCGCTTCATGCGGGGCAGGAGGCGGATCCGACAACAGGATCGCGCGCCGTGCCGATTTATCAGACCACATCGTATGTGTTTAAGAGCACGGATCATGCTGCCAAGTTATTTGGCCTTGCTGAGTTTGGAAATATCTACACCCGTTTGATGAATCCTACGAGTGATGTATTAGAGAAGCGTATCGCCGCCCTTGATGGGGGCGTTGGGGCTTTGGCGGTTGCGAGCGGGTCATCCGCGATTACACTTGCGATCTTGAACATCGCGCAGGCCGGGGATGAGATCGTATCTGCGGACAATCTTTATGGCGGGACCTATAACCTTTTTCATTACACGCTTCCTAAATTTGGCGTGAAGGTGAATTTTGTGAAGTCCAATGATCTTGTGGCGCTGGATAAGGCGATAACACCAAAAACTAAGGCGGTATATGCCGAGTCTATCGGGAATCCCAAGCTTGATGTCGCTGACCTGGAAGGCATCTCTAAAGTCGCCCATAAGCACGGGATCCCATTTATTCTCGACAATACGGTTTCGCCGTATCTCTTGAGGCCGTTTCAGCATGGTGTTGACATCATTGTGTATTCCGCGACTAAGTTTATTGGTGGACATGGGACTTCCTTAGGGGGATTGATCGTTGACTCTGGGAAGTTTGACTGGACCAATGGCAAGTTCCCACTCATCAAGGGACCGGACGCGAGTTATCATGGGATTGATTTTGTTGAGGCGCTTAAACCTTTGGGCAACATCGCTTATATCATTAAGGCGCGCGTTACGCTTTTGCGCGATTTAGGTCCAGCGTTGTCTCCGTTTAATTCGTTTTTGTTCCTGCAAGGCATGATCCCGGAAAGATAAGCACTGATCTGCCCCACCAGGCTGTCGATCCAT
>JADGCU010000090.1 GCA_015228785.1 Candidatus Omnitrophota bacterium | reverse complement strand
GCGTTTAACATATTCAACTGCCTGATCGGGCGCCAACGCACCCTGCTTTTCGGCGATCTTCACAAAAGCATCCTGCACATCGGGCGCCATCCGTTTCATATCCCCGCAGACATAAATAAACGCCCCCTCTTCGATCCAACGATACACATCATCACCATTCTCAATAAGCTTATGCTGCACATACAGCTTTTCGTGTTGATCACGAGAAAAGGCCGCGTTCATCCGTGTTAAGCTCCCTTCCTCGAGATGCCGCTGCCATTCGGTCTGATATAAAAAGTCTGTTATAAAATGCTGATGACCAAAAAAGAGCCAGCTTTTTCCCGTGTGCCCCAAAGCTGCTCGCTCTTCCACAAAAGAACGAAACGGCGCAACCCCTGTTCCCGGACCGATCATGATAATGGACGCCTTCCCATCCTGCGGTAACCGAAACCCCTCATTATGCTTGATATAAATAGGGACGGTCTCCTCCTCTACGATCCTATCCGCCCAAAAGGTCGACGCTACACCTTCTTTATTGCGGCCAAAGGCATTGTACCGCAAAGCACCGACCAAAAGATGTAACTCCTCATCATAAGCCGATGGACCAGAGGCAATAGAATACAAGCGAGCCGGCAAAGGACGAAGAACAGACAAAAGATCCTGTGACGTATATGTCACCGGATATTCTCTAACCAGATCAATAAAATCTCGACCATACAGATATTCCTTGAGCTTCGTCACATCATCTATCACCACTTGAAGTGCAGAACTCGCGGCAAAAGCATTATGCTTCTTGAGAACATCCGTCGTTAGAACCGTGAGTTCATACCCCTCCAGAGCCTTAGCCAACGAGAGCTGTCCTGCTGGAACAACAACATCCTGAGTCCCGGGAAGCCTCAATTTCGAAAGAACATCTCCCACAAACCCAGCGGAGTTGCGGGCAACAAGACCACAAGAATCTCCCGGAAAATATCGTATCCCAGAACCTTCCAGCGAAAGCTCAATATGATACGTCTCCTTATCAGACCCCCGACCATTCAACTTCACCTTAGCCAAAACCATAGCCTGAAAAGGATTTTTGGCAGAGTAGTCATTGCCTCCAGACAACCCACCCGACGGGATCACCGATCCTGGCAATGAAGCAGAGCCTGAATCCTTCGGCAGATCCCCGAACGCCGCAAGCGCTCCCAGCATCCAGCGCTCGGCATCGGAGGCAAAATCCACATCACAATCAACTCTGTCAAACACGCGTTTGGCGCCCAGTTTTTCAAGCTTGCGATCAAGCGTGATACCGGCCTTACAGAAATTCACGTAACTTTTATCACCCAATGCCAAAACAGAATATTTCAAGCCATCGAGACGCGGAGCACGATTGCTGGATAAAAAATCAAAAAGCTCCTCAGCCGAACCCGGTGGAACTCCCTCTCCATGTGTACTAATAATGAAAAGCACATTCTTTTCATGCTTGAGATCCTTAAGCTTATACGTCCCCATGCTGTGAACAGATGCCTTAAGGCCGCGTTTCTGAACAGTGGCAAACACATTTTTGGCCACCCCTTTCCCATTACCAGAATGGGACGCAAACAAAACAGTCAATCCTTCCCCCGCAACGGAAATTGCCAAGGCATGAGAAGAGCCTTGAGCCACTCCCTGACTATTGACACACGCCGCTACCTGACGCTTGGCCTCAGTCATGCCGGCACAATATCCGGACACCCACGCCAGCTGCTCCTTATTCAAAGAGGCGCTCGCCTCCTTCAAAAGGCCATCCATATCCGATTCATGTTTCTTAAGAAGATCTTTAATAATTTGGTCCATGAGGAACCTTCTCCGGTCACGCGTTAAATAACATAATCTGCAGCAAGAATATTCCTATCCTTCAAGAGAACAATGATCCTTGCCACCGCATCCCCCGTATCGGGATTAGCCGGAAACTCGATATCCGGCGTAAATTTTCCAAAGACATGCCCGCCAAGAGTGACAACGACGATCTCGGCCGGACTGTTAAGGAACCTCAACTTATCAATATCATGATCATCCACATCAGGAATCGTCGTAATAAAAATAAACCCCGCATCTGTGATAATACGCGCCACCTCACCCAACCGACGAATATGCTCCTCAGCGTCCGCAGTCTTAAGATCTGCCGCAAGACCGCGAGCCAGATTGGAAATACCCAGATAATAAGCCTGACACCCTGAATGAAACAACTGATGCTCGAGCTCACTCGCTAGCTTCTTCTTACCTACATGCGCATCGCCACAAATAACAACAAACTTGGGAGAATGTCCTGCGGTTTCCTCCCGCTCTTTCTTGGTCACGGCCCCCTTGTGCCACATCGTCTCTCGCTCACGGATCTCTTTCTTAAACAGGGTATCATCTTCAGAACAAGCCTCGAGAATAATGCCGCCACCTGCGATCTCATAATTATCAACCAGAACGAACCGCCCCGTCCCCTCATTATCCGTAATCACATCAAAAGCCACGGGCCGCGCTGTTTCCAGAATGATCTCGGCCACATCATGACGCTCAACTTCTTTCTTATCCTGAGCGCCCTTCAGTTCCGCAGCGTCCAAAACACGAACGATGTCAACGAGCCTGGCCTGAACGCGAGATGTGGCGAGCTTTAATTTATAACTCTTGCCTTTGACAAGAGACGCATGCCCCATCCAAAAAATATTAGCCCTCAAACGTGTGCTGACCTTAGGCTGCGGCCCAGAGGCGCGCACCATGATCTCCCCCGGCCTGACATAAAGTTGCGTCTCAAACGTAAACCCAATAGCTTCCCCGGCATGCGCCTCCCTGCGCTCAGGTGCGCTGAAGCGTTCAATAGATGCAATGCGTGTCTTCTTAAAAGAAGGAAGAAAGACAACCTCCTCACCGGAAGAGATCGAGCCGCTATCAACAGTGCCAGCCGCAAGACGTCGCTCATCGCCTTCCGCCGTAAATTTATAAATATCCTGGACAGGAAAACGAAAAGGTAGCTCGACCGCAGACTTTTTATTCTGAAAGGCGTCAAGCTGCTCAAGCGCCGTAGGGCCTTTATACCAAAGCATTTCCTTTGAACGCTCCGCAATATTGTCTCCGTGCAAAGCCGCGATCGGCACGAAACTTGTCGGAACAACCCCCTGAGCTCCAAGAAAGGCACTGTATTCTTTTCTGATCGATTCAAAGACTTTTTCATCATAATTAACAAGGTCCATCTTGTTGACCAAAACCGTGACCTGCCTAACCCCAAGCATGGATAAAAGATATCCATGGCGCTTACTGTTCTCCTGAATCCCTTCCTTGGCATCAATAACAAGAAGTGCGGCTTCTGCGTGCGCGGCCCCTGAAACCATATTCTTCAAGAACTCAATATGCCCGGGAGCATCAAAGACAAGATAATGCCGCTTTTGTGTCTTGAAAAAACAACGCGCCGCGTCGATCGTGATCCCCTGAGCCTGCTCGTCCTTCAGAGCATCTAAAAGAAAAGCATATTCAAAAGGCCGCGATGTCCTAAGGCAATGCGCTTTAACCTGCTCAAGCTTTCCCTGAGGAAGAGATCCCGTATCGGCAAGGAGGCGACCTATTACTGTGCTTTTTCCGTGATCAACATGTCCGACGATCACGATCGTCATCTGTTCTTTTGACTGTTCCATAGCTTTGTCCTGTTGTCAGGCATGACCACTGTTATTCTCGAAATTTAACTTCCAGCCACTAATTAATTTAGTAGCTCTACATATACCCTTCCTTACGCAATGTTTCCAGCCCTCCGCCGTCTTCCTTGTCCTGGGCCCGACCACTGCGTTCAGCGATGTTGGCGAATTTTCCGCTCTTTAATTCTTCAATAATTTCCTTCACATTCAGGGCTGTCGAGTCAACCGATCCTGTACACGGCGCACAACCCAACGAGCGATAGCGCTTGCCGGTCCCTTTATCAAAATACAGATCAATGATCGGAATATTTTCACGCTCAATGTATTCCCAAATATTAAGCTCTGTCCAGTCGAGAAGCGGATGGATCCGCACATGCGTACCCGGAGCAAAATCCGTCTTGAACTGATTCCACAATTCCGGCGGCTGATCCCCCACATCCCAATCACTCTGCTTGTCACGAGGAGAGAAGTAGCGCTCTTTGGAACGGCTCCCCTCTTCATCGGCCCTCGCGCCAACGATCACGCCCGTATAAGGCTCCCGATTCTGATCCAGAACATATTTCCCGGAAACATGATCCATACGATACCGAGGCCATTCACCAGAGATCGTATGCCGCAAAGCGATAGACTTCAAATTGCGACAGCAAGAAATGCGATCCACATTCCCGTCAGGAAAGGTCTGCTTGTTCTTCAAGGCCTCCACATTCTCGCCGTAGATCATGTTCAACTTCCATTCCCTGGCAATGCGGTCGCGATACTCGATCATAGCCGGGATCTTATAATGCGTGTCAATATGGACAAGCGGTATCGGAACATGGCTGAAGAATGCCTTCCTGGCCAACCATAAAAGGACTGTGGAGTCCTTCCCGATCGACCAGAGCATGCACAGGCTCTTGAAGTCACGATAGGCTTCCCGCAAAATATAAACGCTCTTGGCTTCCAACTTCTCAAGATGATCCATCATACCCCCTTCTTGCGCCTTCCATGTAAACCACACTCTTTATGGTCAGCATGCTCCCACCACCACCGGCCAGCTCGAATATCCTCCCCTGGCTTAACAGCTCGGGTACACGGCGCACAGCCGATCGAAGGATATCCCGCATCATGAAGCCGATTATACGGTACATTATTCTTCTTTATATACTCCCAAACCTGCGTCTCGGTCCAATCTACCAGCGGATTCACTTTCACCAAACCATTAGCGTCATCCCACTCTACCTTATTAAGTGCGCCCCGCGTAACAGCCTGATCCCGACGAAGCCCACATATCCAGGCCTTCAATGTCGCAAGCTTCTTTTGAAGCGAAATGACCTTACGCGCATGGCAACAGGCCTTGCGCAGGTCAACACTCTTATAAAACAGATCAGGCCCGTGCTGTGCGATCAACGGATCCAACTCTGTCATGTCAGGATAAAGGATTTGGTAGCGCAACCCATAGTATTCAGAGGTCCTTTCCATCAGATCATGGGTCTCCTGCGGCAGACGGCCCGTATCAATCGTAAACACGGAAGCCTCCGGCTCTAGCGTGATCAACATGTCTGTCAACATCTGATCCTCGGCCCCAAGACTCGAAGCAAGAGCAATGGCG
>JADGCU010000089.1 GCA_015228785.1 Candidatus Omnitrophota bacterium | reverse complement strand
GTGAGGTCTTCATGGAATGGTCGGATAATCTCTGCGAGCCAGTTGGGATGGGCTATACAATCTGAATCAATGAGGGCGATGAACTGTCCTTTACTTCTTTCAATGCCTCGATTACGTGCATAGGCGGGTCCGCAATTTTTGTGCGTTCGGATGATAGAGAGGCGATCGTCCTGAGGGATGGCCCTGAGAACATCTTCTGTCCCATCTGTGGAGCTGTCATCAATAATGATGATCTCATAATCAGGCATTTTTTGCTGAAGGAGGGAATGAATGCACGGTGTGATCAGGTGCTTTCGGTTAAAGACAGGGACAATGATTGAGGCCATCATGGCTTGTAGGAGTACCTTTCTCGAGTAAAGGGTGCCAGAAGAACGCCAAGGCTGATTTTGAACCATTGCCTGTTTTTCATGGTAGGCCAGAGCCCAAGCGGCAGGAGCATAAGAGCATTGACATAAATCATGAGCCAAATATGAAAGGGGTAATGCCTGCGAAGGCGCAAGATGGATTGGCCAATAGCCAGGGGTTTTTGGAGAGAGTTAAAAAAAAGGGCTGGGTGTTGATAGTGCAGTTGGTCAGTCTGGATTATTTTGGCTTTCGTCATTAAAGCGCGTATCCCTAATTCAATATCCTCATAGGCAGTGATATCTTGTCTGAAACCGCTAAGAGAATCCAGAAGGGAGCGTTGATAGATACAGCAGCGGTTTGCGAAGGAGTATGGGTCTAGAAAATTATAGCAGGAGAGGTTGGTTGACACGAGGCCTTCTCCTCGAGGAAGGATGATATCGGCGCCTGTCTCTTTTATAAGATGTAAAGAATGTTCCAGAAAGTTCTTTTGGGGTAAGCGTGTGTCGTCATCAAGGAAAAGGATGGTCTCTCCACGAGCAAGACCAAGAAGATTGTTTTTCATGTTGCCGATCAGGGCATAGGGAGAGGTGTCTCGCAGATACTGAATGGTTAGGCGCGAGGAATATTGTTTGAGCAGGGCATCATGACCGGCGGTAGAATTATCACAGAGAACAATTTCAAAATGGTTTGTGTCCAGTGATTGTTGTGCCAGATCGTTTAGCAATGACCCTAATATATCAGAGGATCGAGCTGTACAGATTAGACAAGAAATCATGTTTGTGTGATAGGGTTTTTGTGTTGTCGGCAGATCGCCAGAGAGCGAAAAGGGCGTCAGCCGAGAGAGGTTCTTTAATGTTCTTTCGCGTAGGTGATAAATAAAGTTGTTTATCATAATATTATCGTACTGTAATTTTCTGAATATAAGCATCAGACTGATATTGCTCATTTTTAAGAAGCATTCGGATGCGTTGCGTGATGAAAATGCGTATTTCGTATGTTCCCGCGGCAAGAGGCGGGATGGAATAATAAGCGCGGTCTGTAATGTGTTCTCCTTTGTTCAAAGGAAAAGAGTAGGCGACATCCCGATCGTTAACCCATATTCTTTTGTTTAATTGTTTGATGACCATTCTTACGATGGCTGTACCTTTCTGTTTCTTGAGAACTTCCCAATAATATGTGACAGGTAGGAGTTGTGATGAACTTGAGATAACCTCAGGAATATCAATTCCTTCTAGGGTTATCAAAGAGCTCAGCGTCAGAGAGAGGCGTTTTGATTCAGGGATTTTGGCTTGCGGAAGCACCTGGATCAGGGGTTTACCTTGGGGGATGTTCTTTTTAAGGAGGATCACATCTCCTGAAACAGCTAAAACAGACCATTTTTTATTTCGCAGTAAGTTCTTTGTGGCGATGTCATCATTGCGGGGGGAAGCAAGATCAAAAAGGATATATTCGACAGAATCCGGAATTTGCTCCTTTTCTCGTGTAAAGGACACGCGTGCTCTGCTTAGGAGATAAAGATCTTTTCGTTGTGAAAGCCATGGCAAGTATTTAAAGCTGCTGATAACACCAGCATCTTTGGGGATCAGTGAAAGAATACTATGAGTTTTGAGGCGTATGAGTGTTGGTTTTGGTTTTGGTATTCGCCGTTTCCACTCATTAATAGTGGTGAGGTCAAAGATGAAAATAGATAAAATTATAAGAATTAGCAGGCGCTTTTGCTGGGTTGTTTGCAGAATAGCGAGGGTTTTGATAGCAGCAAGAAAAATAAAAACGACAAGAGCGCAGGAGTAGTAATAATTGACAGATTGTTGGCCATAAAAGGAGGACAAAAGATTTTGTAAGAAAAGGGGCAGGCCTAAAAGAAGTACCCAGGGATTCATGATGGCGGGGATTACAAGTGGGCCAAAGAGTTTTTCTAGAAAAAGGATATTTTTTTCAGCGAAAATAAGTGGGAATGTTGTTTGGGGATGGAACAGGATAGTTTTGATGATCTCCAAAGGGTTTTTCCCAAGTTTCTTATAAAATTCCCAGTAATTGCTCTGGTGAAAACCTAGGTCTTTGGTTAGGTGTGGTTGTATAACGAATATCTGAAGAAGGAACAGTCCGAGTCCTAAGAGAAGAACCGCAGGTGCCCAGCGAGATATGTGGGGGATGCTTTTACGGTGGATGAAAGTCGCGTAAAGGCCGATCATCATGACAACAAGAGGCATATTCTCTTTCACGAGGCACAAGATAAAGCAAGTGATGAGGAAAGGGATAAGACGTTTTTCTTCCAAGAGGTAGAAGGCTAAAAGAATAAGGGGAGCAGCCAGATTTTCAAAATTGAATTCAAAAAAGAACATGGATGTGTTTGCTGGATAGAAAATGTATCCGAGCATGAAAAGAAATCCCCACATCGGTCCGAGATGCTTCCTGGCAAACAAATATAGGATGTAGGCGCCAACAAAGAATGTGAAAGTTTTTAGGATTAAAAGGGTAAGCGCGCTTTGAAAGAAGAAATAGATGGGTACCAAGAGAAATGCAATGTAATTAGAGTGATCCAGAAGAAAGCTTCCTCCAAATAAGGAAGTTTTTGTGGTTCCCTGACATAGTCCCCACATGAGTTGTCCAGCGAGAGACAGGTCCCAACCAGTGTATTGAAATGCGTAATATTTAATGAAAACGACAAATGACCAGACACAGAAAATGAGTCCACATGTCCATAAGGCTACTGAATTAAAGCGTGAGGGGGAGTTTAGCATGGCAAGATTTTTCCCAGTATTTCTTTAGTGTCGATGTTGCGCATGCAAGCACATGATCCGTGACATACAGGCACGGTGTAGCCAAAGAATGTGCAAGGAGAACAAGGCAGATTGAGATGGAGGACGATATGTTTTTCACCCCGCGGTGCCCATTTTTGTGTGTTTCCTGGTCCAAAAAGGGCGATGGTTTTGGTGCCAACCGCACAGGAGAGGTGGAGAATGCCAGAGTCAGAACCTATGACGAGATTGCTCTTTTGGAGCAGCGCAGCGGTTTGTATTAAAGATGTTTTTCCCGTAAAGTTTAAGAGGCGTTGATCATCTATTTCCTGGGTAATGTTTTTGGCTAGGGACATTGCATCTGGGCCGCCTAAAAGGAGGACATGATTGTGTTGAGTCAGGAGAGGTCCTATGAGGGCGGTAACTTGTTGTGGGGTTAGGCGCCGTTCGGGAATATGGGTTCCTAGTGAGATGGCACAGCTTGTTCCTTGGATCATATTATTAGCCCAGGACTGCATGTCTTCTGAAAGAGAAAAAGAGTTGTCGATGGATGGGGTTGAAGTGGTCGCTCCCAGAATGTCTTTAAACAGGTTGATGAAGTTTTCGAGTTCATAGGCACTGGGATCATAATTAATGGCTTTGTGGAACAATTTCTTGCGTAGGGGGCGACTGGCGAAGCCTACGGTTTGGTGGCTGTTTATGAAATATCCTGCGAGAGAACTAAAATAGTGCCACTGCTCTGTATCGACGACAATGTCATAAGAATTCTTTATGAGAGTTCTTAGGTCGGTTAAGGAACTGTAAAGATATGTATGATTGACCAGATGAGGTTGGGAAAGAAAGATCGCAGCATTTCGTGATTCACATAGAACATTAATGATCCGTTTCGGGTCTTGTTGGCGCAGGGCTTTGAGAATAGGCAAAAGAAAGATGGCGTCTCCCATTCCTCCGGGCCGGATGATGAGGATCCGAGAGGAGGGGGGCAAAGAATTATGTTTCGGGGTTTTTGGGGGAACAGCCAGGGCGATGGGGGTTCCCAAGAGATGATCACACAGCTTGATCATTTTGGTCTTCCATGGCCCCGAGGCGAGTAAAACGTCACTTAGTTTTATACGGTTATTGATCATAGGAATATTCGATCTCCATAAAAGATGAGAAAGACGAATCCCATCCATAAGAGAATGCAGATCAAAAGGGGTTTATCTTTTAGGACGATCTCTCCCGCGTCATCACCAAGTTTCTTTATTCGGATGAGATATATGTAGCGGAAAACCCCGTAGGTAACAAAGGCAGTAGACGTAAAAAGAGGCAGGCGTTCGATGTGTTGTGCGGGACGAACGTAGAGGGTGTAGAGTCCATAAAACATGACAGCCAGTGCAGAGCAGACCAAGATGGCTTTATCGAGCAGGTCTACTGTGTATTGGGAAAGAACTTCCCGATGTTCGTGGGCTTTTGCGTCTGCTAGAGAGATCTCATGGCGTCGCTTTGTAAATCCAAGGAAAAGAGTCAGGACCAGGGTACATGCTTGAAGCCAGATAGAGGGGGCAATTCCGATGGCTAGAGATCCTGCCCATATGCGGATATGAAAGCCTATGGCTATCGTGATAACATCGAGAAAGACGTGTTTTTTGGTGTGGATATTATAAGCTAAGTTTAAGACGATATAGGAAACTCCCATGATAAGAACGTGATCATTAACAACCCATCCCAGGGTTAGGCCTGAGAGTAGTAAAGCGAGTCCGATCTTTTTGGCCAAGGATTGGGAAATCCGTCCCGAAGCCAATGGCCGGTTTGATTTTTGAGGGTGCGTTCTGTCTGCAGCGAGGTCCATCAGGTCATTAAAAATATATACGGCACTTGAAATCAGGCAGAAGGAAATGACAGCGCTGAGATTATTCTGGACTGAGTCTGTGGTGAGCATTTGTTCGGAAAAGACGAGGGGGGAAAGTACGAAAAGGTTTTTGATCCATTGTTTAACGCGTAACAGCTTAATAATGTCGCGTGACCTGGTGAGCGCTGTTTTTATGTGGACCTTTTCGGGATTCACTGGAATCTGTTTTGTTTGATTTGAATTTATAAAGATCATTATAATATTTTAGGTCATAATTAGTTCAAAGCAACAGCATTTTGTTCGTTTTTGATTACATTAATATTAATATATATTATTAAAACGAAATATCTAAGAGTGAGGGAATTTCTGCTTTCAAAGAATTTGTTTGATGAGAAGAATGCCAGAGAAGTTCGGGCAGATTATGAGTATCCGATTTCGTCAGCAGATGAGGCATTGGTAAAATTTCCTAATAGGCGGACTTCTCGTATCAGG